>JAHLFN010000016.1 GCA_018883725.1 Candidatus Fusobacterium pullicola
GCACAGCTGGGTAGTCACGTTTGGAACAGATAACCGCTGAAAGCATCTAAGCGGGAAACTGACTTCAAGATAAGTATTCTTTAAGACTCCTTCGAGCCTAGGAGGTTGATAGGTTGGGGGTGTAAGGGCTGCGAGGCCTTTAGCTGACCAATACTAATAAGTCGAAGTTTTAACCTTGAATTTACTATATAGTTTTGAATGTCTATGCAAATAGATATAGCTTGGTGAGAATAGCTATGGGGGTACACCCAGATACATTCCGAACCTGGAAGTTAAGCCCGTAAACGCTGAAAGTACTTGGAGGGAAGCCTCCTGGGAGGATAGGAACTTGCCAAGCTCTCAATAAGAGTGCTTCCTTAGCTCAGTCGGTAGAGCATGCGGCTGTTAACCGCAGTGTCAATGGTTCGAGTCCATTAGGAAGCGCCATTTTTTATTTTTTGGAAGTTATTTAAGTTGACATAAATATCAAATTATGATATAATATCTCAGTTAATTTGATATTCCGCTTTAATAGCAATAAAAATTAAATGAATATCTATAGGAGGAGAATAAATGAAAGAAAAATTAATTCAATTAGTAGAGCAAAGCTACTTAAGAAACGACATTCCTGAATTCAAAGCTGGAGATACTATCGCAGTATACTACAAAGTTGTAGAAGGAAACAAAGAAAGAGTTCAATTATTCGAAGGAGTAGTTATCAGAGTAAATGGTGGAGGAATTGCAAAAACTTTCACAATTAGAAAAGTAACTGCTGGTGTAGGAGTAGAAAGAATTATTCCTGTAAACTCTCCAATGATCGACAAAATCGAAGTATTAAAAGTTGGAAGAGTAAGAAGATCTAAGCTTTACTACTTAAGAGGACTTTCTGGTAAAAAAGCTAGAATCAAAGAAATCAGAAAATAATTTATTGGGAGATGGGATTTTTAACCATCTCTTTTTCTTTTTACTTGCTAAAAAAATGGAGTATTATAAAATAAAGCTATAAATAAGATTAAAGGGAGGATAAAATGAACGACAAAATTTATTATGACAAACTAGAAGGAAACTTTCCTAAATTTTTAAAAGATTTGGATAGAGTTATATCGATACCTAGCTATTTACAAGAGGATAATAGCAAATATCCATTTGGTGAAAATATTCAAAAAGCATTAGAAGAAATGATAACTATCTGTAAAGAGTTAGGATTTAGAACTTATATTGATCCACAAGGATATTATGGATATGCTGAGATAGGAAATGGAGATAAATTAGTTGGAGTATTGGGACATCTTGATGTAGTTCCTCCAGGAGATCTGAGTAAATGGGAGAATGATCCATTTAAACCAGTAGTTAAAGATGGAAAATACTATGGAAGAGGGGCACAAGATGATAAAGGACCTACTTTAGCAGCTATATATGCATTAAAAACGCTATTAGATTGTGGGTTTGAACTAAAATATAGAGTGAGATTTATATTTGGTACAGATGAGGAAAATTTATGGAGAGATATGCCAAAATATGTTGAAAAAGAGGAGATGCCGACAATAGGATTTACTCCTGATTCTAAATTTCCACTTATTTATTCGGAAAAGGGACTATTACAATGTAAACTTATAGCTAAAAATGAGAGTGGATTAGTATTTAAAGGCGGAGATGCAATGAATTCTGTTCCATCAAATATGATAGTTCCAAAGAGTGATGAGTTAGTAGAGATGTTAAAAGAACTAAACTATGAATTTAAGGAAAAAGATGGAAAGATTGAAATAGTTGGAAAAAGTGTTCATGCACAAGTTGCTGAAACTGGAATAAACGCTATAAATAGATATATGTATGCTTTAACAAAACTAGGAAAAGAGAGTAAATCAGGAAGATTTATAACTGAGAATTTAATAGGTTATGACTTTGCTGAACCTATTTTTGGAGTAGTAAAGGATGAGCACTCAGGAGAATTAAAGTTTAATGTAGGAAAGATTGAGTTTACAGAGGAAAATGAGATATTAGGAATTGATATGAGAATTCCAGTGACATATGATAAAGAGAAAATAGTAGAAGTACTTACTAAAAAAGCAAAAGAGTATGGATTTGAATATGCTCAACACGATTATTTAAAATCAATATATGTACCATTAGATTCAGAATTAATTACTACTCTTATGAGTGCTTATCAAGAGATAACAGGGGATATGGAATCTCAACCTGTTGCAAGTGGAGGAGCTACTTATGCTAGAGCCATGAATAACTGTGTAGCTTTTGGTTGTGTATTACCAGGAAGTCCTAAGACTGAGCATCAACCAAATGAGTATATTATACTAGATGATATGAAAAAAGCTATGAAAATATATATGAAAGCTTTTGAAAAATTTAATAAATAATATATAAATGGAGAAATAATTATGAATAAAAAGAAAATGTTAAGTGCATACACTATAGTTTTTATATTTCTATTAGTTACTGCTGCGTTGACGTGGATAGTACCTCAATCTGTAGTTATAACAAATGATAGTGGTACACAAGAAGTAATATATAATGCAGTTTTTGGAGCTAATGGAGAAGTTATCAGAGGTGCTGGAGCACAGCCAGCAGGACTTTGGGATGTTATAATGGCTCCAATAACAGGATTTCAAAATGCTGGACCAGTAAGTATTGCAATATTGATGGCAGGAGCGTTTTTAGGATTAATAAATTCGGTAGGAGCATTAGATGCAGGAATAGGAGGATTATTAAAAAGATATACTGGAACTTCTCTTATTGTAATTTTAATGTTTGTATTTGCTGTATTTGGAAGTGTTTTTGGATTTTGGGAGGAGATACCAGCTTTCTCAATAGTTATTGTTCCATTATTTGTACTAGCTGGGTATGATGTTATGACAGGATTAGCTGTTCTATTTATAGGAGCTACTGTTGGAAATATGGCCAGTGTAGTAAATCCATTCTCAGTAGGAGCAGCTATTGGAGCTATTGGTAATCCAGAGCTTTCATTAGGAAGTGGAATGATTTTAAGAATGGTAATCTTTATAGCTATGTATCTAGTTGGAGTGATTTATGTTATAAAGTATGCTAATAGTGTAAAAAATGATAAGGCAAAATCAGTAGTGGCAGATATAGAAGTAAATACAAGAGTTAATGAAGAGGGACATGAATTACCAGAACTTACAAAGAAAAGATTTTGGTCAATTATGGTATTGGTAGGAATAATTGTTCTATTAATTTTAGGATATATGCCTTGGTATGTAGTAGAGTTAGATGGAGGAAAAACACTTCAAGATGTTATAAATGCTCCAATAAACTTTATTGCTTCAATACCTGTATTAGGAAATTTAAGTGGACTTAAACATTTTACTCCATTTGGAGATTGGTATTTTGGAGAATTTGCTTTTGTTTTCTTACTAGGGTCTATTTTAATAGGAGTTATTAATAAAATGCCAGAGGAGGAATTTGTAAAGGAGTTTGCAAATGGTGCTAAAGATTTATTAGGTGTAATTTTAGTTCTTTCAGTAGCAAATGGAATATCTGTACTTATGGGAAGTAAGACTTCTGGAATGTCTGTAACATTTGTTTATTGGATTCAGACAGCACTTCAAGGAATACCAGCATGGGCTTTCTCTATAGCAACAGTAGCAGCTTATGTAGGTATAGGTTTCTTCTTACAATCAACAAGTGGAGTTGCAGGGATTACAATGCCAATACTTGGTGCTGTAACTATGGCACTATTCCAAGGTAGTGATATAGGAGCTACTGGTGGACAAGTAATGTTAATTTCAGCTTTTACAGTAGGAATAAACTTTATGTGTGGAATATATCCGGGAGCTAGTACAATGGGAACTTTAGAGTTATTCCATGTACCATATGATAGATATTTAAAGTTCACATTAAAGGTTTTTCTACCAATGTTAGTAATAGGATGTTTAATAATATCAGCCTCACAATTTGTAGGGTTAATTTAATAAACTAATAAAAGTATTTAATAGTAACTATTTAGAATCTTTGCGGTGACTGGATAGTTACTATTTTTTATTGAAAAATTTCTCCTTTATTTTATCAAAAAAATTTTTTTGTTTAGGATATACTTTTTCTATTTCATTTTTTAAATATCTTTTTCTTCTCCCATTTGGACAGCTTTTACATAATTTAGCTTTACAAATACTACAACCGTTTAAAATTTTCTCAAGTTCATCTTTATATTTTTTTATCATAATCATTACCTCTTTAACCTCTTTATTTAATATGATAAATTTTAATTCTATAATAAAGAAATGTCAACTAAATAAATTTTAAAACATTTTGTAGTGAAATTAAGTCTAAAAAATAAGTTTTCTATGAAAGGAGGAAATTTTAATGTAAAAATTTTCAAAAGTGTGATAGAATATATATTATTTAAGGAATTATGGAGTGAAATATGGAAAAAAGTAAATTGATATTAAATGGAATTTTTTATACTATTGTTACAATTATATTTATAATTTTATTTATTAAAGAGAAAAAAATAGGGGCATGGATAAAAGAACATAGAGATAAATTTTCAGATAGACTGGTTTCAAAGTTAGGATGGGAAGGAAAAAGTTCAGGGGTAGCTTTAAAGAAGACAATAGCTTTTGTAGAGAGTATAGGAACAGCTTTAATTTTAGTTTTAATTATACAAAAAATATATTTAGGAAACTTTTTAGTTCCAACTGGTTCAATGGAACCTACAATAATGCCAAAGGATAGACTTTTTGGGAATATGGTTGTCTATAAATTTAGAAAACCAGAAAGAAATGAGATAATAGTATTTAAGGAACCAATTCAAAATAAGGTATTATATACTAAGAGGGTAATGGGATTACCTGGAGAAAAGGTTGCTCTAAAGGATAATCATCTGTATATTAATGATCAAAAATTAGATATAAGAGAGTACTCAAGTTTAGGACAACTAGGAGAAGATGGTTACTGGATAGTACCTAAAAAAGGTGATGTTATCGAAGTTATCCCAGGGGCTAACTATGGTGAATATGTGTGGAGTAAAGCTGGGCAACCAATAGATGTGGCTGAGGTTCAAAAACAATTGGTAGCTAATCCAGGAGCAGTGGCTCAAATACTGCCAGATTTAGAGTTTAGAGTAAATGGAGTAAAAACTGGAATGGTTTTAGATATAATACATGATTCTAATGCTGTGAAAAAAATATTTGCTGGTGAAAAAGTTACAGTAGTAGCAGATGAAGATTATTACTTAGCATTAGGAGATAATACTAATGGTAGTTATGACTCAAGAATGTGGGGATTTGTAAAAGAGAGTAGAATAAAGGGAAAAGCTTTTGTAAGATTTTGGCCTTTAAATAGAATATCACTTTTAAAATAATTGGAGTAGATATGAAAATAGTTAATAATATAGAAGCAAAAATTTTAGAAGAATTGGAAAAAAGATGCTTCCCAAATAGTGCCTATACATTTAAACAAATAGAAGATATGGTAGCAGATAAAGAGAAATATCAAGTATTGGGAGTGGTTGATAATGAGATATTAATAGGATACTTGATAATATTTGATAATAGTGAATCATTAGAGATTATGAAGATAGGTACACTACCTGAATATAGAAAACAAGGAGTAGCAAAACTTCTTATTGAAGAGTTACTAAAATTAAAAAAAGATATATTTTTAGAAGTAAGAGAGAGCAATAGTGCCAGAGAGTTCTATAAAAATTGTGGTTTTCAGGAGATAGGAAAGAGAAAAAACTATTATCCAGATACTGGTGAAGCAGCTATTATAATGATGAGAAATATTTAGAAATATACATATTTAAATCACAAAAAGACTATAAAATAACTAACATAATAAAAAGGATGGTAAAAGATGGAAACAAATATTTATTCAAACCCTCTAGCAGAAAGATATAGTTCAAAGGAGATGTTGGAAAATTTTTCTCCAGATAAAAAGTTTTCTACATGGAGAAAGCTTTGGGTAGCTTTAGCTGAAGCAGAAAAGGAACTTGGATTGAATATTACTGATGAGCAGATAGAGGAAATGAAAGCTAATATTTATAACATTGATTATGAATTAGCAGCAAAAAAAGAAGCAGAGTTTAGACATGATGTAATGGCACATGTACATACATTTGGAACACAAGCACCAAAAGCTATGCCAATTATCCACTTAGGGGCAACAAGTGCTTATGTAGGAGATAATACTGATCTTATTCAAATAAAAGATGGTCTAGATATTATAAAGACTAAATTAGTTAATGTAATTGCAGAGATGTCAAAGTTTGCAATGGAAAATAAAGATTTACCAACTTTAGGATTTACACACTTCCAAGCAGCTCAGCTTACAACTGTTGGAAAGAGAGCTACTTTATGGTTACAAAGCTTATTATTAGATTTAGAGGAGTTAGAGTTTAGAGAAAAAACTTTAAGATTTAGAGGAGTTAAGGGAACAACAGGAACACAAGCAAGTTTCCAAGAGTTATTTAATGGAGATTTTGAAAAAGTAAAAGAGTTAGATAGAAGAATAACTGAGAAAATGGGATTTGATAAGAGATTCTTAGTAACAGGTCAAACTTATGATAGAAAGGTTGACTCTGAAGTTATGAATTTACTTGCTAATATAGCTCAATCAGCTCATAAGTTTACAAATGATTTAAGACTTCTTCAACATTTAAAAGAGATAGAGGAACCATTTGAAAAAAGTCAAATAGGGTCATCAGCTATGGCATACAAAAGAAATCCAATGAGAAGTGAAAGAATATCATCATTAGCAAAATTTGTAATAGCTTTACAACAAAGTACAGCTATGACTGCATCAACTCAATGGTTTGAAAGAACATTAGATGATTCTGCTAATAAGAGATTATCTTTACCTCAAGCTTTCTTAGCAGTAGATGCTATATTAATAATTTGGAAAAATGTATTAGATGGATTAGTAGTTTATCCTAAGATGATAGAAAAAAGAATTATGGCAGAACTACCATTTATGTCAACTGAGTATATCATAATGGAGTGTGTAAAAAATGGTGGAGATAGACAGGAACTACATGAAAGAATAAGAGTTCACTCTATGGAAGCTGGAAGAAATGTAAAAGTTGAAGGAAAAGATAATGATTTAATTGAAAGAATAATAAATGATAAGTATTTTAATTTAGATAAAGAAAGATTATTAGAGATATTAGATCCTAAAAACTTTATCGGATTTGCTCCAGAGCAAACAGAGGAGTTTATAAATATAGAGGTTAAACCAATATTAGAAAAATATAGTAATAGATTAGGAATGAAAGCAACTTTAAAGGTTTAATGAAGAGTAAGCAAAGAGAAGTATATTTAACAGCCTTTGTATTAGTAGCATTATATCTTTCTCTTGCAGAAAACTTTATTCCAAAGCCATTTCCTTGGATGAAGATAGGGCTATCAAATATAGCAGTTTTGATAGCCCTTGAAAAATTTGATTCTAAATTTACCCTTGAATTGGTAATACTTAGAATTTTTATTCAAGGACTTATGTTAGGAACACTATTTACTCCGGGATTTATAATAAGTTTTACTGCAGGAGTTTTAACAACTATATTTATGATTGGGCTATACAGATTTAGAAAATATCTTTCGTTGATAGCAATTAGTTCATTATCAGCTTTTCTACACAATCTATTTCAACTCATAGTAGTATATTTTCTTATGTTTAGAAATGTTTCTTTATATTCAAAATCTATTATGGGGTTTGTGTGGATTTTTTTAATTATTGGAGTAGGGGCAGGTATTATTACTGGATTTATAGGAGAAAAGTTAAATTTAAGAAGGAGCAGAATAGAATGAGAAAATACTTTGGAACGGATGGAATAAGAGGAGAAGCAAATAGAGAGTTAACTGTGGATATAGCACTTAGATTAGGGTATGCACTTGGATATTATTTGAGAAGAGAGAATCCTAACAAGAAAAAGATAAAGGTTATTATGGGGTGTGATACAAGAATATCTGGATATATGTTAAGATCAGCACTACTTGCAGGCTTAACTTCTATGGGAGTACATGTGGATTTTGTAGGAGTAATATCAACTCCAGCAGTAGCATATTTAACAAAGGAAAAGAAGGCAGCAGCTGGGATAATGATATCAGCTTCACACAATCCTGCAAAAGATAATGGATTAAAGGTTTTTGCAGGAAATGGGTATAAATTACCAGATGAAGTGGAATTAGAGATTGAAAGACTTATGGATGATCCAACTATACTTATAAATCCAGTGGCTGGAGATAAAGTTGGAAAATTTAAGTATGCAGAAGATGAATATTATTCATACAGAGATCATTTGTTATCAGCTGTAAATGGAGATTTTTCAGGAATGAAAATAGTTGTTGATACAGCTAATGGTTCAGCTTATAGAATAGCTAAAGATGTATTTTTAGCACTAGGAGCAGAGGTAGTTCTTATAAATGATGCTCCAAATGGAACAAATATAAATGTAAAATGTGGATCTACTCACCCAGAGATACTTACAAAAGTAGTTATAGGATATGAAGCAGATTTAGGACTTGCTTATGATGGAGATGCAGATAGACTTATTGCAGTAGATAGATTTGGAAATATAATAGATGGAGATAAAATAATAGCTACTCTTGCTATGGGAATGAAAAGAAGAGGGGAGCTAAAAGGAAATAAAGTTGTTACAACTGTAATGAGTAATATGGGATTTGAAAACTATTTAAAGGAGAATGGAATAGAGCTATTGAGAGCTAATGTAGGTGACAGATATGTACTTGAAAAAATGATTGAACATGATGTTGCTATTGGTGGAGAACAATCTGGGCACATTATATTACTACAATATGCAACAACTGGGGATGGAGTTCTAACATCATTAAAGCTAGTTGAAGCCTTAAGAGATGAGAAAAAATATTTAGATGAGATGGTTGGAGATATAAAAGATTGGCCACAAAAATTAGTGAATGTAGTTGTAGACAATAGTAAAAAAAATATCTGGAATCAAAATAAGAATATAACTGATTTTATAGCTCAAAAAGAGCAAGAGATGGAAGGGCTTGGAAGAGTACTTGTAAGAACATCTGGAACTGAACCATTAGTAAGAGTAATGGTAGAGGGGAAAGAGATGGAGATGGTAGAGAGAGTTGTAAATGAGATAGCTGAAGTTGTAAAAAGAGAATTAGCTTAATTTAAGGAGAGATAGATGTATAAAGTTTTCTCAAAATTATATGATAAATTTATGGAGTTTTCAGACTATGGAGCTTGGGAGAAGCAGGTAGAGGAATTGATTAAAGAGGGGCAACCTAAAGGAAAAACTCTTTTAGATATTGGGTGTGGAACTGGAGAGTTACTTCTAAGAATGACTAAAAACTATCAGTGTGATGGAATGGATCTATCTGAAGAGATGTTAAAAATAGCTCAAAGAAAGTTAAAGCATAGAGAGGTTAAGTTATTTTTAGGGGATATGGTTGAATTTAATACTGGTTATAAATATGATATTATGGTGTCACTATTTGATACTGTAAATCATATGGTTTCAGTAGAGGAGCTAGAGAGTCACTTACGAAGTGTAGCAAACTCTTTGAACGATGAGGGAGTATATATATTTGATATTGTAGATAGAGAGTTCATGGATACAATGTTTCCAGGAGGTCTTTTTGTGGATAATAGAAAAGATATTACTTGTATATGGGAGCATGAGATAGAAGATGGAATTGATTATATAGATGCTACATATTTCCTAAAAAACTCTCGTGGAAGTTGGGATAAGCTTACAGAATCATATTCTAAAAAGATTTTTACAGATGCTGAGATAGAAAAATGTAGTGAAATTTCTGGATTAAAAATAACTAAAAAAGTGATAAATGACAAAATTGCTGGAAGAAGAACTGTGTATTTATTGAAGAAAAAATAAAAGCTATAGGATTATAATAAATAATTATAGTAAAAAAATTATAATAAGTTTGACTATTTCTGTTTTATATTATAAAATTATACAGTAGAGAGGAGAGTATATGAAATATATCGCTTGGATCACGAAAGATGTTCTACATGCAATATCTTTATTAGGATATTTAGGTTTCTTAATGGTAGGAAATATACTCTTATATGTAGGAATTTATAAGTTAATAGAGAAATACTTATTTAAGAGCACTCTCTTGTTTATAGTTTTGATTATAATAGGAGTTATTAGTGGTTTTTATAATTCTTATAGAGCAATAATGAAAAAATAAGGTGATTTAGTGGAAGAGATAAAAAAGGTTTTTAAACATTCTATAATAACAGCGATAGCAATATTAACATATGGATTAGTATTTCAAGTTAAAGAGATATATATAGGAATGTTTAGCGGAGCTATTGTTTCATTATTGGCTTTCTACTTAATTTGTATGGATGTAAAAAAAATAGTTGCTAGCGGAGATGGATCGTATAAAAGAGGCATTATAGGTTACTTACAAAGATATGCAATATATATTATATACTTAGGAGTGATAGCGAAATTTTTTGGGCTATCAATGATTATAAGTTCGGGATTAGGGCTATTAAATGTAAAGGGAAATATTTTATTAATAGCTCTTTCTGATAAAATTTTGAAAATTAGGGATAAACACCTAAGATAAAAAAGGAAAGGAGGGTAAAGGCAATGAAAAAGTTGAAAACAATTATTCCTATAGCCATTATAGTAGCAATTGGAGTATTGATAAGAAGGCTGAGCTTTATAAATTTTGAAACACCCCCTTTGGTAGAAGGGCCAAGAGTAGTTTTTCTTTTACCAATACCACAATTTCTTCATAAGTTACCTGGTCATGAAACATATGGATTACCCATTACAATTACAGTAGTAACTACATGGTTTTTAATCCTATTTATGTTTATACTATTTAAACTAGGTACAAGAAAAATGGAGTTAATTCCTGGGAAGCTACAGTTAATACTAGAGTGTATATATGGATTTTTAGATGGAATAATAGAGCAAATGTTAGGTTCTTGGAAAAAGAAATATTTTTCATATATAGGACCATTATTTTTATTCATTTTTACAGCAAATATCATAGGATTTTTCCCAATACCTTGGTATTCAATAAATGAAGGACATATTACATTTGCCCCAGCATTTAAAACTCCAACAGCAGATTTAAATACAACTGTTGGATTAGCACTATTAACAACAATAGCTTTTGTTAGTGCAGGAATGAGAACACATGGAGTAATTGGATATTTTAAAGAGTGGTTATCACCAACTCCAATAATGTTACCATTAAACATAGTTGGAGAATTTGCAAAACCAGTAAACATTTCTGTCAGACTTTTCGGAAATGGATTTGCTGGAGGAGTAATAATGGGACTTCTATATATGGGAGCTCCAGCAGCAATACCTGCACCATTACATCTATATTTTGATCTATTTGCAGGATTGGTACAAAGTTTCGTTTTCGTAATGTTAAGTATGGTATATATTCAAGGTGGATTAGGAGACCGTGAATATGTCGAAGAATAAAGTTTTTTAAAAATTTAGGAGGTAAAAAATGGAACAAATGTTATTAGCAAAAACAATAGTATTAGCAGCATCAGCACTAGCAGTAGGATTAGCAATGATAGCTGGATTAGGACCAGGAATAGGAGAAGGATATGCAGCTGGTAAAGCAGTTGAGGCAGTAGCTAGACAACCAGAAGCAAAAGGAAACATCATCTCTACAATGATCTTAGGACAAGCAGTAGCAGAATCAACAGGTATCTATGCACTAGTTGTGGCATTAATATTAATGTATGCAAATCCTTTCATCGGAATATTAGGATAATCCTTTAATCAGTAAAAAAATTAACTGATTATTATCTGGAAAGGAGGTAGAAAATTTGGCGACAACAGTAATGCCAGTAGTATCAGTAGATATTAATATGTTCTGGCAGATAATAAACTTTTTTATACTTGTATTTATATTTAACAAGTATTTCAAAAAACCTATAGGTAAAATGTTAGAAAGTAGAAAAGAGAAAATAACTAGCGATTTAAGAGAAGCTGAAGAGAATAAAAAAGCAGCTATGAAACTTCAAAAGGAATCTGAAGATATAGTAAGAAAAGCTAAAATTGAAGCAAATGAAATCTTAAAAAATGCTGAGAAAAAAGCAGATGAAAGAAAAGAAAGTATTATCACTGAGGCTAAAAGCCAAAGAGATAAAATAATAAAAACTGCAGAAATGGAAGCTCTTAAAATAAAATCAGATGCTAAAGCTATGGTACAAGAGGAAGTTAAAGTTCTTGCTGTTCAATTAGCTGAGAAGTTAATCAATGAAAAGATAAATTCAAAAATCGAGTCTACCTTAATAGATGAGTTTATAGAAGAGGTAGGGGAAGAAAGATGATAGCTAACCAAGTAGGAAAAAGATATGCTGAAGCTATCTATGAAATCGCAGTTTCTACTAACAAAATAAAAGAGATATATGGAGCTTTAAATCAATTAATGGAGCTTTATGAAAATAATAATGAATTTAAAACTTTTATAACTCATCCACTTATTGAGTTAGATGAGAAAAAAAAGGTTTTAAATGAGATATTTAAAAATTCTGGAGAGGATATTGTTAATATTATATACTATATCCTTGATAAAAAAAGAATTGAAAATATCAGAAATATAACAGCTGAGTATTTAAAAATCTATTATGAGAGAAATCAAATATTAGATGTTGAAGCTACTTTTGCTGTAGAGCCATCTGAGGCTCAAAAATCTAAGTTAATAGCAAACTTAGAAAAGAAAACTGGTAAAAAAGTTAAACTGGCTATAAATATTGATAGAGCTATATTAGGAGGAGGTATCATTAGAATAGGTGATACTGTTATAGATGGTTCTATACGTAAAGAGCTAGAAAATATAAAGAAAAAGTAATTACGACTTGTAAACAGGAGGTGTAAATCAGTTGAACATTAGACCAGAAGAGATTAGCAGCATAATCAAAAATGAGATAGAAAACTACAAAAAAAGTCTAGATATAAAAACTTCAGGTTCAGTATTAGAAGTTGGAGACGGTATTGCTAGAATATATGGACTTAGCAGTGCAATGTCAGGAGAGCTTCTTGAGTTCCCACACGGAGTAATGGGAATGGCACTAAACCTAGAAGAGGATAACGTTGGAGCCGTTATTCTAGGAGACTTCTCTCTAATTAAAGAAGGAGATGAAGTTAAAGCTACTGGAAGAGTTGTTTCAGTTCCTGCAGGGGAAGCTATGTTAGGAAGAGTAGTTAATGCCCTTGGAGAACCAATTGATGGAAAAGGTGAAATAAAACCTGAAAAATACATGGAGATAGAGAGAAAAGCGTCAGGAATTATCTCTAGAAAACCTGTATCTGAACCACTACAAACAGGTATTAAATCAATAGATGGAATGGTACCTATTGGAAGAGGACAAAGGGAATTAATCATCGGAGACAGACAAACAGGAAAAACAGCTATAGCTATTGATGCTATTATCAACCAAAAAGGAACAGGGGTAAAATGTATCTATGTTGCTATTGGACAAAAAAGATCAACTGTAGCACAAATATATAAAAAGCTAGAAGATGCAGGAGCTATGGAGTACACTACTATCGTTGCTGCTACAGCGTCTGAAGCTGCACCATTACAATATATGGCACCATACTCAGGAGTAGCTATGGGAGAGTACTTCATGGATAAGGGAGAGCATGTATTAATAATATATGATGATCTTTCTAAACATGCGGTAGCTTATAGAGAGATGTCTCTATTACTTAAGAGACCACCTGGAAGAGAAGCTTACCCAGGAGACGTATTCTATCTACACTCAAGATTACTTGAAAGAGCAGCGAAACTATCTGATAAATTAGGTGGAGGATCAATAACAGCTCTTCCTATAATTGAAACACAAGCAGGGGACGTATCAGCATATATCCCTACAAACGTAATTTCAATTACAGATGGACAAATATTCCTAGATTCACAATTATTCAACTCAGGATTCAGACCAGCTATCAATGCCGGAATATCAGTTTCAAGGGTTGGGGGATCTGCTCAAATAAAAGCTATGAAACAAGTTGCTGCTAAAGTAAAACTTGAATTAGCACAATACAACGAGTTATTAACATTTGCTCAATTCGGTTCTGATCTAGATAAAGCTACAAAAGCTCAACTAGAAAGAGGACACAGAATAATGGAAGTATTAAAGCAAGCACAATACAAACCTTATTCAGTAGAAGAGCAAGTTGTTTCTTTCTTTGCTTTAATCAATGGATACTTAGATTCTGTTGAATTAGAAAAAGTAAGAAGATTTGAATCAGAATTAATGGTAGAATTAAGAAATACAACTACAATTCTTGATGAAATAAAAACTAAGAAGGCTTTAGATAAAGAGCTTGAAGCAAAATTAGGAGATGCTATAAACGCATTTAAAAAGAATTTTAACTAGAAAGAGGTGAGAACATGGCTGGAGCTAAAGAGATAAAAAATAGAATAAAAAGTGTTCAGTCTACTCACCAAATTACTAAAGCCATGGAAATTGTTTCCACTACAAAATTTAAAAGATTTTCAGCTCTAGTTGTAAAATCAAGACCATTTGCAGAGAGTATTCAAACTATACTTTCAAATATAGCATCTGGTGTAAAAAGTGAAAAGCACCCTCTTTTTGATGGAAGAGATAAAGTTAAGAAGATAGGTGTAATAGTTATGACTTCTGATACAGGACTTTGTGGAAGTTTTAACCATGCAACACTAAAAGAGTTAGAAAAAATTAGAAAAGAGAATAGTGGAAAAGAGGTTTCAGTAATTGCTATCGGAAAGAAAGCAAGAGATTACTGTACTAAGAGAAATTATGACCTAAAAGCAAGCTATGTACAGCTTGTTCCTGAAACTATGGGTAAAAAAGCTCAAGAGATCAGTGAAAATATTGTAGAGTATTACTATGAACACATCTTTGATGAGGTATATGTAATATACAATAAATTTGTGTCAGCTCTTAGAAGTGACTTAACAGTTAAAAAACTTATTCCAATAGAAAGAGTAGAGGCTAAAGAAAATACTTCATATATTTTTGAACCAGATGCAGAATCAATATTATCTGCACTTCTTCCTAAATATTTAAATGTTGAGCTTTATCAAGCATTATTAAATAATGCTGCAAGTGAACATTCAGCTAGAAAGAACTCAATGAAGAGTGCTACTGAAAACGCAGAAGAGATGATAACAATGCTTAACTTGAAGTATAATAGAGAAAGACAAGCAGCAATCACACAAGAGATCACAGAGATCGTTGGTGGAGCTGCAGCTTTAAATTAATGATTAGGAGGCAATAGGGTGGAAAACAAAGGAACTATAACTCAGATTATTAGTGCCGTTGTAGACGTTGCTTTTAAAGATAAATTGCCTAATATATACAATGCCTTAAAAGTAAAGGTTGATGATAAAGAGCTTGTACTAGAAGTACAACAACATTTAGGTAATAATGTAATAAGAGCGGTAGCAATGGATTCTACTGACGGACTACAAAGAGGTATGGAAGTAATAGATACTGGAGCACCTATAAAAGTTCCAGTAGGAAAAGCAGTATTAGGAAGAATCTTAAACGTTTTAGGACAACCAGTTGATGACAACGGACCAGTTGAAACAGATGAGTACTTACCAATACATAGAGATGCTCCAAGTTTTGAGGAGCAAGAAACAGAAACTGAAATATTCGAAACAGGAATCAAAGTAATTGACCTTTTAGCACCATATATTAAAGGGGGAAAAATCGGTCTATTCGGAGGAGCTGGAGTAGGAAAAACAGTTTTAATCATGGAGCTTATCAATAACATTGCTAAGGGACATGGAGGACTTTCAGTATTTGCTGGAGTAGGAGAAAGAACAAGAGAAGGAAGAGACCTTTATGATGAAATGACTGAATCAGGAGTTTTATCTAAAACATCTCTAGTTTATGGACAAATGAACGAGCCACCTGGAGCAAGACTTAGAGTTGCTCTAACAGGATTAACTGTAGCAGAGAACTTCAGAGATAAAGAGGGACAAGACGTTCTACTATTCATAGATAACATATTCAGATTTACACAAGCTGGATCTGAGGTATCAGCTCTATTAGGAAGAATGCCTTCTGCGGTTGGATATCAACCAAACCTTGCTACAGAGATGGGAGCTTTACAAGAAAGAATCACATCTACAAAATCTGGATCAATTACATCAGTTCAAGCTGTATACGTACCAGCGGATGACTTAACTGACCCAGCACCAGCAACAACATTCTCACACTTAGATGCTACAACAGTTTTATCTAGACAAATAGCATCTCTAGGAATCTATCCAGCAGTTGACCCATTAGATTCAACATCTAAAGCTTTATCTGCTGATATAGTTGGAAATGAGCACTATAATGTTGCCAGAGAAGTACAAGAAGTATTACAAAGATATAAAGAACTTCAAGATATCATTGCTATCCTAGGTATGGACGAGTTATCTGACGAAGATAAATTAACTGTATCAAGAGCAAGAAAAATTCAAAGATTCTTCTCTCAACCATTCTCAGTTGCTGAGCAATTTACAGGAATGGAAGGAAAATATGTTCCAGTAAAAGAGACAATCAGAGGATTTAAAGAGATATTAGAAGGTAAACATGACAATATCCCTGAACAAGCTTTCCTATATGTAGGAACAATAGAGGAGGCAGTAGCAAAGGCGAGAGACCTTATGAAAGGGGATGAATAGTTATGGCTACATTTAAAATAAAAGTTGTAACTTATGAGGAAAAAGTTCTTGAGCAAGAAGCTGAATTTGTACTTGTAAGAACAACAGAGGGAGATATGGGAATACTACCAAACCACTCTCCATTTATAGCTGGACTTAGTACAGGAGAGATGAAAATAAGATTTAATGGAAAAGAGGATAAATACTTTGTTTCAGAAGGATTATTAGAAATCTCTAACAATGTAGTAACTATTATAGCTTCTGAAGCTATACCTGCTGATCAACTAGATGTTGAAAGAGCTAGAAAAGAAGTAGAAGAGTTAAAAGCAAAACTTGCTAAGATGCAAGAGGATAAAGATATCATGCTAACTCAACAAAATCTACACAAAGCATTGATGAAAGTACAAGTTGCAGAAAAATTATTATAGTTACTAGAGCAGCCTATAGGGCTGCTTTTTTTATTTATTTTCTACTAAAAATAGAGTATAATAAAGATTGAATTAGGAATATAGGGGGGAGATATAAATTGGAAAATAGGAATGATTTTTCACAAGGAAGTATTTACAGACATATAATGTCACTTGCTATACCTATGACAATAGCTCAAATGGTACAAGTTTTATATAATATAGTTGATAGAATATATATTGGACACTTAGAAGCTGGGTCATCATTAGCTTTAACAGGATTGGGATTAACATTTCCAATTATAACAATTATTTCAGCTTTTACCAATTTGTTTGGAATGGGAGGGGCACCTCTATGTTCAATAGCTAGAGGAAAAAATGATATGGAGAGAGCAGAGACAATAATGGGGAATACTTTTTTTCTATTATTGGTAAGTAGCTTTGTATTGATGTTAGCTTCATATGTATTTATGAAGCCACTTCTATATATGTTTGGAGCTAGTGATACTACTTATCCTTATGCTAAGGAGTATCTAAAAATATATTTATTGGGGACTCCTTTTGTAATGTTAGGAACAGGAATGAATGGATTTATTAATTCTCAAGGGTTTGGAAAAATAGGAATGATGACAATATTATTAGGAGCAATAGTAAATATTATTCTTGATCCAATTTTTATCTTTTATTTGAAACTAGGAATATCAGGGGCTGCAATAGCTACAATTCTTTCTCAACTGTTATCAGCAATATGGGTAATGAAATTTTTACTAGGAGAAAAGACCATTTTAAAATTAACTAAAAAAAATATGAGATTAGAAGGAGAGCTTATAAAGAGTATAACAGGATTAGGACTTGCAGGTTTTGTAATGTCAGCTACAAATGGAGCTGTACAGATCGTATGCAATGCAACATTAAAAGGGCATGGTGGAGATATCTATGTAGGGATAATGACTGTGTTGAGTTCAATAAGAGATGTGATAATACTACCTATACATGGTGTAACAACAGGAGCTCAACCAGTTTTAGGTTATAATTATGGAGCTAAAAAATATGATAGAATAAAAAAAGGGATAATATTTGTTACAGTGGTAACAGTAATTTATATGTTATTAGCTTGGATTATAGTTTTCCTATATCCAGGAAGCTTTATAAAGGTTTTTAGTTCAGATATGGAGCTTATTGTAAAAGGTATTCCAGCTATGAATATATATTATTTTGGATTTTTTATGATGGCATTCCAAGTTGCAGGTCAATCAATTTTTGTAGCTTTGGGGCAATCAAAACAAGCTGTATTTTTCTCGCTGTTTAGAAAGATAATAGTTGTTGTTCCATTAACTCTATTTTTGCCATATGTAGCAGATTTAGGAATAAAGGGAGTATTTTTAGCAGAGCCAATTTCAAACTTTATAGGTGGAGCTGCATGCTATATAGTTATGCTTTTTACAATAAAGAAATTGTTAAATAGTAGTGATAATTAATAGGATAAAGTATGAAAAGTTAAGAGAAAAAGGAGTTTGAAAAGGAGGGAAATATGAAAAAAAACTTTGTACATCTACATTTACATACTGAGTATAGCCTCCTTGATGGAGTTGGAAAGATAGATGATTATTTAGAGAGGGCTAAAGAGCTAGGAATGCAAGCTATAGCTATAACAGATCATGGAAATCTTTTTGGAGCTTTGGAGTTTTATAAAAAGGCGAGAAAAAAAGGAATTAAGCCAATTATAGGAATGGAAGCATATGTATGTGAAAAGGGAATGGAAGATAGAGAGGGAAGAAACTTTCATCTAATTCTTTTAGCTAGTGATGATATAGGTTATAGAAATCTTTTAAAGATAAGCTCAGAAAGTTTTATAAGAGGTTTTTATTATAAACCAAGAGTAGATAAAACTTATCTAAAAGAGCATAGTAAAGGGCTAATAGCTCTGTCAGCTTGTATGCAGGGAGAGATCTCTAGAAGAGTTATGGATATGGAAAGTGAAAGTGAGATAGATAGTGCAGTAGCTGAGTATATAGATATTTTTGGAAGAGAAAATTTTTATATAGAGGTACAAGCTAATGGTATAAAGGAGCAATTTGAACTAAATGAAAAATTGTATGATATAGCAAAGAGAAATAATTTAAATTTAGTAGCTACTAATGATACTCACTATGTAAATGAAGGAGAGCACACACTGCAAGATATTTTAATATGTGTTCAAACAGGGGCAAAGCTCTCTGATGAAAAAAGAATGAGAATAGAGACTGAGGAGCTATTTTTAAAGAGTAGAGAGCAGATATTGGAACAACTAGGTGAAAAGTACTTAGAGGCAATAGATAATACAACAGTTATAGCTGAAAGATGTAATGTGGATATAGAGTTTGGTCATTTCAAATTTCCAGAGTATAAGATACCAAGTTGTGTAAAAACTATAGAGGCTTTTTTAAGAAAGTTAGTATATTTTGGCTTATCTAAGAGATATCCTCATGGACTTACTCAAAGTATAGTGGAAAGAGTGGAGTATGAATTAGGGATAATTGAAAAAATGGGATATGCTGGTTATTTCGTAGTAGTGTGGGATTTTATAGATTTTGCTAGAAGAAAGAATATTCCTATTGGACCAGGGAGAGGATCTGCAGCAGGAAGTTTGATAGCCTATGCACTGGGGATAACACAGTTAGATCCATTAAAATATAATCTTATCTTTGAAAGATTTTTGAATCCAGAGAGAATATCAATGCCAGATATAGATATAGATATATGTCAAGAAAGAAGACAAGAGGTAATAGACTATGTTATAGAGAAGTATGGAGCTGATAAGGTAGCTCAGATTATTACCTTTGGAACATTGAAGGCAAGAGCTGCAATTCGGGATGTAGGTAGAGTTTTAAATACTCCACTTTCAAAGATAGATGCAGTGGCTAAGCTCATTCCTTTTAATGTAAATATAAAGCAAGCTCTAGAGAGTGTTGATGAGTTTAGGAAACAGTATCTTGAGGATAGAGAGATACAGAGAGTGATAGATATTTCCTCAAAAATAGAGAATAAGGTAAGACACGCTTCTGTCCATGCAGCAGGAATAGTTATAACAAAGGATCCTCTTACAGATGTAGTACCACTCTATTGTGATACAAAAAATAAAGTTGTATCTACACAGTATCAGATGAAAGAGCTAGAAGAGTTAGGGCTTCTAAAAATGGATTTTTTAGGACTTAGAAATTTAACTAACCTTCAAAGAACAATTGATTATATAAAAGAGGATTTAGGTATAGAGATAAAATTAGAAGATATTCCACTAAATTCTAAAAAGGTTTATGAATTACTTTCAAGAGGAGATACCTCTGGTGTTTTCCAAATGGAATCAATAGGAATTAGAAAAATATTAGTAAAATTAAAACCTGATAAATTTGAAGATATAATCGCCCTATTAGCTTTGTATAGACCGGGACCTCTTGGCTCTGGAATGGTAGATGACTTTATAAATGGAAAAAATGGTATTACTGAGATAAGATATCCACACCCATCATTAGAGGAGACTCTTAAGGAAACATATGGAGTAATACTTTATCAAGAGCAAGTAATGAAGATAGCTAATATAATGGCTGGATATTCATTAGGAGAAGCAGATCTGCTTAGAAGAGCTATGGGAAAGAAAAATATTCAAATAATGGAAGAGAATAGAGAAAAATTTATTACTCGTTCAATAGCTAATGGATACAGTGAAGAGAAAGCTTTTGAGATGTTTGAATTAATAGATAAATTTGCTGGTTATGGATTTAATAAATCTCATTCAGCTGCCTATGCTTTGATAGCTTACTGGACAGCATATTTTAAAGCTCACTATATGAAACATTACTATGCTGCTCTTATGACATCAGAGATGGCTCATATAGAGGATATAGCTTACTATGTAGAGGATGCAAAGATACATAATTTAAAATTACATCTTCCAGATGTAAATAGGGCTACATCTAAATTTATTGTAGATAAGGATGGAATAATCTTTTCTCTAGCAGCTATAAAAAATGTAGGAGAGGGAGTAGCTGAAAAAATATTGGAAGAGTATAATGAGAATGGGGAGTATAAAAATCTAGAAGATTTTGTAGTGAGAACTAAAAAATATGGACTGAATAAAAAAGCTCTAGAGTCTTTAATATTATCTGGTGCTTTAGATGGACTTCCTGGAAATAGAAGACAAAAATTTGAGTCTGTAGATAAGATAATAGACTATGCTAATAGAAAGATAAAAGAAGATGATATTCAACAGATGAATCTTTTTGGAGAAGCAAAATCATCATTGGGAGTTTTTACTCTACCTCAAGTAAATGAATACTCTTTAGATGAGTTATTAGCAAAAGAGAAGGAGTATTTAGGTTTCTATTTTAGTGCTCATCCACTAGATAATTACAGAAAAATGATAAAAATATTTAGACTTTCAACAATAAATGAGATAAAAGAGGAAAAAACTACACAAATTTTTAAAACTTATGGTATACTAAGAGATGTGAAAAAAATAGTAACAAAAAATTCTGGACAAATAATGGGAGTTTTTGAATTAGAAGATTACTTCGATAAGATATCTTGTGTACTATTCCCAAGAGATTATGAAAGTAGCTCTCATATGCTTTTAGAAGGAAAACCTGTATATATAGAGGGAAGTTTACAAGTCGATTATTTTAAGGGAGAAGAGAATAAAAAATTAATTGTTAGAAAGATAAAATTTTTAGATGATATAGTGAGAGAGAGAAACTTAAAACTGTATATATTAATGGTTGAAGAGGATAGAGAGAAATTTAGTAGGTTAAAAGAGATTTTAGCAAATTCAGTCGGAGATGTACCAGTTTTCTTTGCTATAAAGGATAGCAATCATAAAGAGATTAAAAAGAGTAGATATAGTGTGAATCCGGATAGACTTTTCTTAGAAGAGATAACTCAACTGATGGGAGAAGAGAGGATAACTATAAAATAACGTATGTAATTTTTATTGAAATATAGCTTAGTTAGTGGTAAAATATATAAAAAATAAGGAGGAATTTATGAAAGGTGATATAAATACTATTGAAGAGTTAATGAAAATTCTTCAAGAAAAAAACTTGACTGAGATATCATATGAAACATCTGAAATAAAAATAAACATAAAAGGTTCGTTACAACCAGAGAAAAAACAAGTAGCTCCAAAGAAAGCTGAAGCTGTAAAAGAGGAAAAAAAGAAGGAAGTAGCAAATTGTAAAGATGTAGTTTCAGAGCATATAGGAAGATATACTTATGTAAAAAAAGATGGAACTCCAATAATAGAAGTAGGACAAGAGATAAAGGCTGGACAAGAGCTAGGAAGTGTAATAGCTGTAGGAGTAGCTTTACCAGTAGTTGCTAAGTTTTCAGGAAAAATAGAAGAGATATATATAGAAAATGGTAAGCCAGTAGATTATGGAAGACCATTAATAAAAGTAAAGATTTCATAATCAAATTCTTGGATTATCAGGAGGAAAATAAATGTTTAAAAAAATACTTATTGCAAATAGAGGAGAGATAGCTGTAAGAGTAATCAGAGCAGCTAAGGAATTAGGAATAAAAACAGTTGCTGTATACTCTGAAGCAGATAAAGAGAGCTTACATGTAAGATTAGCTGATGAAGCTGTATGTATAGGAGGAGTATCAAGTACAGAATCATACTTAAAAGTACCTAATATAATAGCTGCAGCTGAGATAACAGGAGCAGATGCAATTCACCCAGGATATGGATTTTTATCAGAGAATGCTAAATTTGCTTCAATATGTGAGGAGCACAATATTACTTTCATAGGACCTAGACCAGAGTGTATCACAAAGATGGGAGACAAAGCTACAGCAAGAGCAACAGCTATAGCTAATAATGTACCACTAACAAATGGAACTGGAATAGTAAGAAGTATATCAGAAGCTAAAAAAGAGGTAAATGAGAGAATAACATATCCAGTAATGATCAAAGCCACTGCTGGTGGTGGAGGAAAGGGTATGAGAATAGCTAGAAATGATGAGGAATTAGAACTTAACATAGTAGCAGCTCAAACTGAAGCTGGAGCAGCTTTTGGAAACCCAGATGTATATATAGAGAAATTTGTAGAAAATCCTAGACATATAGAGGTTCAAGTTTTAGGAGATAAACATGGAAATGTTATCTATTTAGGAGAGAGAGATTGCTCTATTCAAAGAAGACATCAAAAACTTATAGAGGAAGCACCATCATTCTCTTTACCTTTTGGAGTTAGAAAAGCTATGGGAGAGGCAGCAGTAACACTAGCTAAGGCTATAAATTATGACTCAGCTGGGACTTTAGAGTTTTTAGTGGATAAGGATAATAAATTCTATTTTATGGAAATGAATACAAGAGTTCAGGTAGAACATACTGTAACTGAGATGGTAACAGGATTAGACATTATAAAACTACAAATTCAAATAGCTTATGGAGCAAAATTAAATATAACTCAAGATGATATTCAACTTTTTGGACATGCTATTGAGTGTAGAATAAATGCAGAGGATCCAAATAATAACTTCTTACCTTCACCAGGTGTATTGACAAAATATATAGTTCCTGGAGGAAATGGAGTTAGAGTTGACTCTCACTCATATCAAGGGTATGAAATCAGTCCATACTATGATTCTATGATAGGAAAGCTTATAACTTTTGGAATCAATAGAGAGGAAGCTATAGCTAAGATGAAAAGAGCTTTAAGTGAGTATATAATTGAGGGAATAGATACAACTATACCTTTCCACTTAGAGGTTTTAAATAATGAGCTTTATTTAGCTGGAAAAACTTCAACAAATTTTATTGAAGAAAATTTTTCAAAAAAATAATTTTATAAATAGTAGTTTTTTTTGAAAAAATTAGGTATAATATATAGTAGAAGATTACACGGAGGTGTTACAAATGAGCGAATTAGGAAATATAAGAATATCTGATGATGTAGTAAAAACAATAGCAGCTAAGGCAGCTTCAGATGTAGAAGGTGTTTATAAATTAGCTGGTGGTGTAGCTGATGAAGTTAGCAAAATTTTAGGAAAGAAAAGACCTACAAATGGGGTAAAGGTAGAAGTAGGAGAAAAAGAGTGTAGCATTGAAATATTTATCGTTGTAGAATATGGATACCTTATCTCTGAGGTTGCTCATGATGTACAAAAATCAGTTTTAAAAGCTGTATCTGAATTGAGTGGGCTAAAAGTAGTAGAAGTAAATGTGTATGTTCAAGATGTAAAAATTAGAGCTGAAGAGACTTCTGAAGAGGAAGAGGAAGGTTTAGAAGCGTAACTCCATAGAGGTGTTGAAAGGCACCTCTAATCTTTTATTATAGGTGGTATTTTATGATTAAAAAAATAATTTTCTTTTTTGCATGGTTAGGTATATTTTTATTATCAATAACGGGGATTGTATATGTGACTATACCAACATATATTGTGCAGTTTAATACTTATATAGGAACATTGAGCTATGATCTAGTAGTTTTTATTATATCTGTTATTTATTTTGTTATATCTATATTAAAATTTTTATCTCTATTTGAAAGAACGAAGGATTATGAGATAAAAACAGAGGATGGAATAGTTTATATTTCTTCTGCTTCTGTAACAAGTTTTATAAGAGAGCTTTTATCTAAAGATAAAGAGATTTCAAATATAAGAGTAGAAACTTCTAAAAAAGGAAGAAAATTCAATATAAGAGTGAGACTTGATATGTTATCTAATGGAAATATATCTGGAAAATCATCTTCAATTCAAAATGAGATAAAAAGTAAATTAGCTGATAAAATGGGACTAGAGGTAGGGGCTATTGAGGTAAAAATCTCTAAATTAGCTGTAAAATCTACTGAAAACCATATAGATGAATAGGAGAGAGATATATGTTAGATGAAATTATAGCAAATCTTATTTTAAATAGAAAAAGATATCTTTATGCTTTTACAGGGTTTATATTAGCACTTCTATTAGTAACAGTAGGAATATTTGCAACAGTTTTTATAATATTAGTTACAATTTTAGGTTACTGTTTAGGAAGTCCTGTTTTTGTTAAAAAAGTAAAAAAAATTAAAAATATATTGTCTGAAAAATTAAATGAAGAATAGGAAAGGAAAATAATGAGTAGAAGAGTAGCAAGAGAAGAACTATTTAAATTAGTTTTTGAAAGTGAATTAAAAGAGGAGAGTACAAAAGAGGTATTAGATAACTACCTTAAAAGAGATGAAGTTCTAACTAATGAAAATGAGTTAGCATTTATAAAAAAATACATGACTGGAATGGCAGAAAATAATGATAGAATATTAGAAACTATCAATAATAACATCACAGGATGGAGCTTTGAAAGAATAGGAAATGTTGAAAAGGCACTATTAAAATGTTCTGTATATGAGCTTTTATGTGAAACTACTCCATATGAGATAGTTGTTAATGAGGTAGTAGAGTTAGCAAAACTATATGGAGATGAAAAAACTTCTGAATTTGTAAATGGAGTATTAGCTAAGATAATAAACAACAAAAAGTAGTAAAGTAATTACACCTTAAAATCTTTTTATAGAGATAGAGGGTGTAATTTTATTTTCTTTTTTTTTGGATAAAATAGGGAGGTAAAGATGATAAGTTTTAAAAATGATTACAGTGAGGGAGCTTTACCAGTAGTAATGGAAGCACTACTAAAAACAAACTTAGAGCAAACAGTGGGGTATGGAGAGGATGAGTACACAGCCAAAGGGATAGAAGCTGTAAAAAAGAGTATTAAATGTGATGATTGTTATGTACGTCTTTTAGTTGGAGGGACTCAAACAAATCTTCTTACAATATCACATATATTACGTCCATATGAAGCAGTGATATCAGCTGATACTGGACATATAAGTACCCATGAAGCTGGAGCTATAGAGGCAACTGGACATAAAGTGATTGAGCTTTTAACAGATGGAAATGGAAAGATAGATGTAGAGATGATAAAGAAGGCATATGAGACTCATAAGAGAGATTTACATATGGTACAGCCTAAGATGGTATATATCTCTAATCCAACTGAATTAGGAACTCTTTATACTAAAGAGGAGTTAATAAATATATCAAATTATTGTAAGGAAGTAGGAATGTATCTATATCTTGATGGAGCAAGAATGGCATCAGCTATAGCTTCTGAAAAAAATGATATTGAATTAAGTGATTACCCTAAATATTGTGATGCTTTTTATTTAGGCGGAACTAAATGTGGACTTTTATTTGGAGAAGCTTTAGTTATAACAAATAAGAGTTTAGCAGAAGGTTTTTTCTGTAGTACTAAGCAAAAAGGTGCTACTTTAGCTAAGGGAAGATTATTGGGGATACAGTTTATAGAGTTATTTAAAGATGATAGATATTATCAAGTAGGAAAACACTCAAATAGAATGGCTGATATGTTAAAAAAAGGAGTTTTAGAGGCTGGCTACAAATTAAAGGCAGATTCCTATACAAATCAACAGTTTTTTATATTTCCAAATAGAGTTATAGAGGAGATTGGAAAAAAATATAGATATGAGCTTTGGGAAAAGATAGATGAAGATAATTCAGTAGTAAGATTTGTTACATCTTGGGCTACAAGAGAAGAGGATGTAAAAAGTTTTATAGGGGATTTAAAAAAGATTAAATAAATATTGACAAAAATAGTAAAAAATATTAATATAGATATAGGGGGGTACCCCTATATTTTTATTTGTATGGAGGTAAATTTATGAAAAAAGTTATAAAGATAGATGGAATGGGTTGTCAACACTGTGTAAAAAGTGTAGCTAATACATTGGAGAATATATCTGGAGTAGAGGTATTAGAAGTAAAGATAGGAGAGGCTACTGTTAATATTCCAGATGATTTTGATATGAGTATTATAGTTGAAGCTTTAGATGATGCTGGGTATGAGGTAATCTAATGATTAAAAAAAATTATCAGCTAGGTGGTGTTACTTGCCAAGTCTGTGTAAATAAGATTGAGAGAAAAGTTGGAAAGTTAGAGGGAGTAAAGGAGGCAGTTGTAAATCTTTCTAATGGAAAACTAACTATTGAGTATGATGAAAATCTATTAAATAGTGAAAAAATAAAAGAGGTAGTTAAAAAGTTAGGATATGAGATAGAGGAGATAAATGATTTTAAAGAGGTAGAGATAGATATTACTGGGATAACTTGCCAAGTCTGTGTAAATAAGATAGAAAGAAAAGTTGGAAAGTTGGAGGGAGTAAAGGAGATAGCAGTAAATCTAGCTAATAGTAGAGGAAAAATTCTCTATGACTCTGAAAAGATAAAGCTCTCTGAGATTTTGGAAGTTATAAAAAAGCTGGGATATGAGGGAAAAAAACATGAGGATATAGAGGAGGACAGTAAAGTTATAGAGAGTGAAAAGAAACTTAAACAGGAGTTTTTAGAGTTTAAATTAGCTATATTTTTCTCGGCTATTGTGTTTTATATCTCTATGGGAACAATGGTTGGACTTCCTGTTCCTAATATCATATCACCAGAGATAAATCCACTTAATTTCGCCTTAATTCAATTAATCTTAGCAATTCCAGTAATCTATATAGGAAGAAGATTTTATAAGGTTGGAATAAAGCAGTTAATAATGAGAAGTCCAAGCATGGATTCATTGATAGCAACAGGTACAGGGTCAGCTATATTGTATAGTCTATACGGAACATATAAGATATATAGTGGAGATTTTCATTATGTACATTCTCTATACTATGAATCTGGAGTAGTTATCTTAGCTCTTATTCTGTTGGGAAAATACTTAGAAAATGTGAGTAAAGGGAAGACTTCAGAAGCTATAAAAAAATTGATGAATTTAAAAAGTAAGAAGGCTACTCTTGTAAGAGATGGAAAATTTGTACAGGTAGATATTGAAGAGGTAGAACTAGATGAGATAGTTCTTGTAAAACCTGGTGAGAGTATCCCAGTAGATGGCGTTGTAGTAGAGGGACAAAGTAGTGTAGATGAATCTATGTTAACAGGAGAGAGTATTCCGGTAGAGAAAAATATTGGAGATAAAGTTTTTGGAGCAAGCATAAATAAAAATGGAGTAATTCAGGTAAAAGCTCAAGCAATAGGTAAGGATACAGTTATCTCTAAGATAATCAAGTTAGTGGAGAATGCTCAAGGAAGTAAGGCTCCAATAGCTAAGATAGCTGATAAAGTATCTGGATACTTTGTACCAACAGTAATGTTGATAGCAACAGTGGCTGGGATAACTTGGTACTATTTAGGAAGTAGAGGAATAGTAAAGATACATGAAGCTCCATCAATATTTGCTTTAACAATATTTGTGGCTGTTATGGTTATCGCCTGTCCGTGCTCTTTAGGATTAGCTACACCTACAGCTATAATGGTAGGAACTGGAAGAGGAGCGGAACTAGGAATACTTATAAAATCTGGAGAGGCTCTTGAAAAGGCTCACAAGATAGATACAATAGTTTTTGACAAAACAGGAACGTTAACTATTGGAAAACCAAAAGTAACAGATATAATGAGCTTTAGTAATATAGATGAAGATGAGATTTTGAGAGTGGCTGGAGCATTGGAGGAGTATTCAGAACATCCCTTGGGAGAGGCTATTGTAGAGGCTGGAAAAGAGAGAAAGTTACAATTTCCAAAGGTTGAAAAGTTTGAATCTATAACTGGAAAGGGAGTAACTGGAGTTATAGATGGAAAAAAAGTATATATTGGAAATATAAAATTGATGAGAGATTTTTCTAGAGATATAATTAATGAGAATATTTTAGAAAAATTAGCATATCAAGGCAAGACACCAATGTATATAGCTATTGAGGATAGTTTAATTGGAGTAATAGCTGTGGCTGATATTTTGAAACCAGAGGCAATAGAAACAACAAAAGAGCTTAAAAATAGAGGATATCATGTAGGAATGATAACTGGTGATAATAAATTAACAGCTCAAGCAATAGGAAAAGAGGCTGGAATAGATATAATATTTGCTGAGGTAACACCAGAAGAGAAGTATCTAAAAGTGAAGGAGTTACAAGAGCAAGGCAAAAATGTAGCTATGGTAGGTGATGGAATAAATGATTCACCAGCTTTAGTACAAGCCAATATAGGTATAGCTATAGGTGGAGGAACAGATATAGCTATGGAGAGTGCTGATATTGTTCTGATGAAAAGAGATTTAAAAGATGTGCTAGTAGCTATGGAGTTGAGCCATGCTGTTATCAAAAATATAAAAGAGAATTTATTTTGGGCTTTTATATATAATACAGTGGGGATACCAGTAGCAGCAGGGGTGTTATATCCACTTACAGGTCATCTATTAAATCCTATGATAGCAGGAGCAGCTATGGCAATGAGTTCTGTATCTGTAGTTACTAATGCTCTTAGATTAAAAAAGTTTAAAAAATAATTGAGAAGAGGTATTGTGTAAAATTTTATTTTAAATTTGCAACAATACCTTTTTTTAATGTATAATATAATATACTCATAGTTAGTAAGGTGATAGAATGAAGAATAGAAATATAGAAGAGGTACAAGGACACTGTTTATCAACAGAGAATAATTTTAGAAAAAGTCTTATCTCTAGAATAAATAGAATAGCAGGGCAACTGCGAGGCATAGAAAGAATGATATTAAATCATGTAAAGTGTGATGAGATACTAAATCAAATCTCATCTGTAAAATCAGCTTTAAATGGAATAGCTAAAGTTATCTTAGAAGCTCATTTAAGAAGTTGTGTAGTTAGTGAAATAAAATCTGGACTGGAAGAGGAAGCAACAGAGGATCTGATAAAAACCTTGGAAAGTTTATTAGATAAAAATATAAAAAAAATAAATGAGAGTAATGATAATATAATAAAAAAAGTAGAGATACAGATAGAAAAAATAAAAGAGTGTATTGAAAAAGATGAATGTTGTAGCAGTATCCTAAAAGAGATAGCTATAATAAAAAATGAACTAGATAGTGTATCAAGAGTGATTTTAGAAAGGCATATAAAAAATTGTTTAGTGAGAGATATAAAATTGGGGCTAGAGGAAAAAATCGTAAATGACTTTTTATACACAATAAATAAGATGATAAAGTAGAGGAGGGAATATGATGAAAAGAATACTTGTAATAGATGATGAGTGGAAGATAAGAAAATTGATAAAGGATTACCTAGTAAGAGAGGGGTATATTGTAGATGAAGCTGGAGATGGAGAAGAGGGATTAGAGAAATTTTTTACAAATATATATGATATTGTAATTTTAGATATAATGATGCCAAAAATAGATGGTTGGAGTGTATGTAGAAAGATAAGAGAGGAATCACAGGTTCCTATTATAATGCTCACTGCAAGAGCAGATGAGGGAGATCAACTTTTTGGATTTGAATTAGAAACAGATGAGTATATGGTAAAGCCTTTCAATCCAAAACTTTTAGTAGCAAAGATAAAAGCTCTTTTAAGAAGAGATGGAAAGATTGTAGATAAAGCACCGTTGGTATTTGGAGATTTAACAATAGATGGAGTAAAGAGAGAGGTTAGATTAAAAGGGGTAGTATTGGATTTAACTCCTAAAGAGTATGATTTGCTTTACTTTTTTGTAGAAAATAAGGGTGTTGCTCTATCAAGAGAGAAAATTTTAAACTCTGTATGGGGTTGGGATTATTTTGGAGATTCGAGAACTGTAGATACTCATATTAAAAGATTGAGAAAAAAAATAGGTGAGGAGTATATTCAAACAGTAAGAGGTTTTGGTTATAAATTTGAGGAGTAGATTATGAAAATAAGATGGAAGATGTTCCTGCTGATGTGGAGTATGGTATTATTGATAATAGCGGGCTTTGCTATAACTAATACAGTATATCTTGAAAAATTCTATATAACAAATAAAAAAGAGAGATTAATACAGATGGGAAGGGTTATTAGTGATCCGAACTATATAGTTGATTTTAGAAATCTAGAGGTTCAAAATAATGCTGAAATAGTGATAAAGAAAAGAGAGCAAGTAGATAAGTATTATCAAAAGAAACAGCTTACAGAGGAAGAGGTAAACGAGATAAAGAAAAGTCTTAAAGATGAGCAACCGATATTTAAAATAGTCTCTTTTGAGGATTATAGAGGGAAAGTTTTAATTCTTTTTATGCCATATAAAGCTGATAGATATATAGAGATAATAACACCATTGAGTTTAATTCAAGAGGGGTTAGAGGTTTCTATGAACTACCATTTACAAATAATTATAGTAGCCTTTATTATAGGTTCATCAATGGCTTTTTTCTTCTCTAAAGCAATGGTTATACCAATATTAGAGATAAAAGAGATAACTCAAAAAATAGCTAAATTAGATTTTAGTAGAAAATTTGAAGCTGATAGAAGTGATGAAATAGGAGAGCTAGGAGAAGCTATAAATCAGATGGGAGAGACTCTAGAAAAAAGTATTGATGAGATAAATAGAGTTAATAAAAAACTATTAGCTGATATTGAGAGAGAGAAGAGATTAGATAAGTTAAGAAAAGAGTTTGTTGCTTGTGTAAGTCATGAGCTAAAAACTCCTATAGCTATAATACAAGGATATGCCCAAGGTCTTATGGAAAATGTAGCTAATGAAGAGGATAGAAACTTCTATTGTGATGTCATAGTAGAGGAAAGCTATAAAATGGATAGTCTTGTTAAAGAATTACTACTTATTTCACAAATAGAGTCTGGATACTTTAAGATGAATATGGAGAAGACAAACATCTATCATCTTATCAAAGAGATAATAGATAAATATTCAAGTAAAACTGTAAAAATTGAGTATGAAGGTAAAGAGGATATAAATGTACTTTGTGATGAAAAGTATATAGATAGAGTATTAGATAACCTTATTTCAAATGCTATAAAGTATAGAACAGGAGAGTCTTCTATAAAGGTAAAAGTAGAAGATAAAAAAAATAGATGTATGGTAACTGTAAGTAATGAGAGTGAAAATTTAAAAGAAAAAGATTTAGAAACTATATGGACACCCTTTGTAAGATTAGATAGTGCTATTGGAAAAGAGGGACATGGTTTAGGACTATCTATCGTAGCGGGAGTATTAGAAAATCATAAAAGTAAATATGGAATCTATCTTTCAGAAGGAAATATGGTAAATTTCTGGTTTGAAATAAAAAAATATAATGGAGAAAAAAATGAGGAAGAATGATTATTTTTATGAAATAGAGAAGGTTTATCTTGAAAAAAAAGATGATATAGAAAAAAGATTAAAAGAGTTTAAAAAGGTATGGGAAAAAGGAAGTAATAGAGATATACATGTGGAACTATCTTTCTGTATATTAACTCCTCAATCGAAAGCTGTTAATGCTTGGAAGGCTATCACAACATTGAGAGATAATGGATTACTTTTTAATGGAACAGCAGAGGAGATGGTAGAATATCTCAATATAGTAAGATTTAAAAATAATAAGGCTAAATATCTAGTAGAGCTTAGAGAAAAGATGAAAAATGAGAAGGGAGAGTTTATTACAAAGGATTTCTTTTCAAGTTTTTCAGATATAAAAGAAGCTAGATTATGGATAGTAAAAAATATAAAAGGAATGGCTTTTAAAGAGGCAAGTCACTTTTTAAGAAATGTAGGCTTTGGAAAAGAGATATCTATATTGGATAGACATATATTGAGAAATCTAGTAAGACTCGAGGTAATAGATGAGATACCTAAAACTATAACACCTAAACTTTATTTAGAGATAGAGAAAAAAATGAAGGAGTATTGTGAATTTGTAAATATCTCTATGGATAGTTTAGACTTATTACTGTGGTATTTAGAAGCTGGAGAGATTTTTAAGTAAAAAAAGAGCTGTTGCAAATTACTTTGCAGCAGCTTTTTCTACAAATTTTTCAAATATTTTTAGCATATCTGTATTTCCACGAGCTGTCATCATCTCTGGATGCCATTGAATACCGTAGAAAAATTTATGGTTTTTCATTTGGAAAGCCTCTATAATCCCATCAGAAGCTACAGCTATAGGTGTAAGATCTTTTCCTATTTTGTTAACTGCTTGATGGTGAAAAGAGTTAGTAAAAATCTCTTCTCCAAATAAATCAGCTAGTATATTATCTTTATCTATAATTTTTACCTTATGAACAGGCATGTCAGGGTAAAAATCCTGTCTATGTTTTACCACTTCGGTATTAGTATATTTTAAATCTTGAAAAAGAGTACCACCCATAAATACATTTAAAAGTTGATGCCCACGACATATTCCAAGTATTGGTTTACCACTCTTTATAAACTCTTCAAGGAAAAGCATCTCCCCTCTATCTCTCTCAAGAGAAACGACTCCTATTCCATTTTTAAATTCTTCTCCATATAGTAGAGGATTAATATCAGCTCCTCCAGATAAAATTAATCCATCTAATAATTTAACTTGTTCCTTTATAGTATCTAAATCATCAAGAGTAGGAATAATAATTGGTGTTCCTCCAGCTGCTATAACAGATTTAGAATAATCTATACTAACACAATTTCTAAAATAATTTTTTAAATTAGGATCGTTTTCCCATGCAGAAGTTATTCCTATAACTGGTTTTTTCATAAAATCAACTCCTATTAGTCTTCTATTTTTTCTAATTCTATATTTGGGAAGTTTTCTTTTAATTCCTCTTGTGTTTTTATTTTTTTCAGAGTTTCACAAGCTGAGCAAAGTCCACTACAAGTAGAAAATCCTTCAACAAATTCTATAGTATCTCCATCTTTTAGCTGTTTACCATTTCCCTTAACTTTATATTTTCCATTTAGTATCATAAGCAACCTCTATCTTTAATTTTTTTTAATATTATATCAATTTTTTCTAAATTATTAAATAGATTTTAAAATAATTTTTGACATACTTAGGTCATAATTAAAGGATATACTTTAACCATAAAGAATAGAGATAAAAATTAGGAGGTATATAAAATGAAAAAATTAACAATGTTAGTAGGAGCAATCACATTATTAGCAGGAACTACTTTATTTGCAGCAAATACGAATGAGCCTGTAGTAAATAAAAATATTAATGAAAAATTTAACTACTCAATGAATATGGAAGGAAGAGGGAGACACCACTTTCCAAGAGGATATTGTAATGATGGAAGAATGGGATACATTCAAAATAAAGAGATAGAGAGAAATAGAATAGATATAATGGAGAAGAGATTAGAATTAAGAAAAGAGTTGATAAAAGATAGACCAGATTGGAAAAAAGTAGAGAGATTAAATCAAGAGATAGCTTTAAAAAGAGCAAATAATCAAACAATAATGATGAAAGAAAGAATGGTAAATCCTAAAGTTTAAAGAGAATTAAGAAAAGTGGTATAAGCTGATGAGAAGTTAGTTTATACCACTTTTTTTATTTAAAAAAATATGTTAATAAAAATATAAAATACACATGTTTTTATATTACATTAATAAAAATATAAAAAGTAAATTCTTTTATGTTACATTAATAAAATTATAATAAAAAAAATTAAAATTAATATATGGCGAATAAGTGACAAAAATGATAAGATTAAGACACGAAATAAAGACGAAATTTTTAAATCCAAAAAATAAGATTTGAAGGCTTGAGTGGGGGAATTAAAATGAAAGGTAATGTAGAAAAAAGTATAAAAAGATGGTTGAAAAATAAAGTAAAAGTAACATTAGGGTTAATAGTTTCATTTTTAATAACTGGAAATATAGGGTATGCTGAAGTAAATCTAACTCCAGATGAAAATAATAATATAGAAATAAAGGAAGAGTCAACCAAAGAAATAGTAGGATTAGAAATAACAAAAGATAACAATATAGAAAATATAAATAATTTTGAAATTAAAGTTGATTCCGCTAAGGGAGAAAAAGGATTAAATGGTGAAGCAAAAGGAATAGGTGTTACAAATGCAAAATTTACTGTTAATGCAGAAGGAAAAATTTCTATTGTAGCAATTAATAACTCAGATGAAAATAGTGATAAAAATATTACAAATACAGCTTATGGAATATCTATGGGAATTGAAAATAAAAATTCTTCTTCAGAAATAGAATTGAAAGCTAAAGAAAATATAAAAATAGAAGCAGATTCTGGAATAGCAACAGCATATGCAATTTTTGCCAATTCAAGTGGTACTAATCCTAAAAAAATATATTTAGAATCTGAAAATAATGATATTTTTTTAAAAACAAATGCAAAAAATACTGAGAGAGATTTAGCAGCTATAATAAGTGCTGATGCTGGAAGTTGTGAAATAGATATAGATTTAATAGCTAAAAATGGAAATGTAACATTATATGGAGAATCACAGACTGGATTAATTGTTGGAGTAAAAACATCAGTTGTTACAGGAGGAGATAAAACTTCAAATGTAAGCTTAGAAGGAAAAGATATAGTAATAGAAACTAAATCTAAAGAAAAAACTTTTGTACTTGAAAACGATAGTAAAGATAGTAGTATAAATTTAAACGGAGAAAATATAACTTTAAAGGGAACATCTAGTGATGAAACATATGCAGATTATACTTCTACCCTATACAATGCCAATGGTGTTGTAAATATAGCAGGAGGTGGAGAAGTTAATTTAGAGTCAACTTCGAATAAAATAGGTAGTTATGGAGTATTTGCATTTGATGCTAGAGATACTAATATCAAAGGAAAAATTGTTGATATAATTAGTACTTCAAATAACTCATCAGCAATTGGGGTATATGCAGATAGTATAACAAAAGATTCGTTTGTAACAGTAGATACAGTGGAAGATCTAAATATAAAGGCTCAAGGAAATTTATATTCAGCTTCTTTATTTAATAGTGCAAGAAAAAAAGATGATGAAACAAAAATTTCATTAAACTCATCAGGAAATTTAAATTTAAGTTCAAAAGATACTATAGCATCATATGGAATATATAATAATTCTTCTGGTGGAAAAGCAACACTTTCATTAAACTCTAAAGGAGAATTAGTAGCTAATTCATTATCAAATAATGGAATAGCATATGGAGTTTATAACTATGCCACAGGTGGTAATTCAAAAATAGATATCAATGTCAAAGAAAATGTTGATATAAATACTATTGGGAATAGTAATAGTAGTATATATGGAGTACTTTCTTTTAACGGAAGTGGAGGTTCAAGTGAAGTAGATATAAAAGCTAAAAATATAGATATCGATTCTAAAAATAAAACTGGTAATGATTATGGTCTTTTTTTAAGAGATAAAGCTATTTTAAAAGCAGATAATAATATTATTGTTAATTCAGCATCAGAAAACGGAAATACATATGGAATAGTAACAGGATTGACTAATAAAGAATCAGTTATATCAGGAAGTAATATTGAAATAAATAGTAAATCTGGCTTCTCTTTTGAAACTTTAGAAAAAACAGAAGGAAAGTCATCATATGGTATGTATATAGAACCAAGCAGTATTTTAAACCTTGAAGCTAGAGAAAAAGTTAATATTTTAGCACAAACAACAGGAAATAATGCATATGGTCTTCAAGCCTTAGAAAAAAGTGATACTAAAATTAAGGGAGATACTTTGAATATTACATCTATAGGTAAAGAAATAGATGGAAGTAATGCAGGAGATATAGATACAAATGTAACAGTAAGTAAAATATTTAATACCACCCAAGGAATTAGATTACAAGATGAGGCAACACTTGATTTAACGAATGTCAATAACTTAAATGTAACTTCAAGTGACATAGCAGTAACAGTAAAAGATACTAATTTAAAATTTGATGGAGTTAGTAAATTTGTAGGAAATAGTTATTTAATTGAAAATTATAAAGATAATAATTTATTAGTAAGACCAGTACTTCAAGCAATAAATGATGGTAATATTACATTATCTGGAGATACAACTGTAATAAGTAGAACAGGGGAAGATGGTTCAGAGGATGAGACTAAAATAAATAACGTAGGTATCTATGCTCAAGGAGATACTAATACTGCGATGGTAGAAAATATTACTGTCAATGGAAAATTAACAGTAATATCAGGAAATGATGTATTAACAGAAAAATATGATATAGAAAATTTAGAAGAATTAAGAAATCTTACAGCAGGGGATTTTAAAGAGTTAATATCAAATACAGATATAACGCTAATGGCAACATCTGGAGGAAAAATAAATATTGATTCAAATGATAATGTATTCTTAATAGGAGATATACTTTCAGGTAAAGCAAATTCAGAGGTATCAGTAAAAGGTGGAAATGGAAATCCAGATTCAATGGTAGTAATAGGAGAAGTATTAGCAGCAAATGGTGGAAAAGTAAATCTAGATATGTCTAATGGAGGATATTTTGTAGGAAGAGCTGATGACTACTTTACTATAAACGAAGGATTTAAAGAAGCAGGATTCCGTAATAATAAATTTGATGAAAATATAGCAGAAGGTGGAGAAATAAGTATAAAACTTGGAAAAAATGCAACATGGAATGCTATAGGACAAAGCTATGTAACAAATCTTGAATTTAAAGAAGGTAGTGGAGTAGTAGACTTAACACATGAAGGAAATGCATTGAGAATAAAAAATCTAGCAGGAGAAGGAACATTTAATATAACTCTAGATTCAGAAAATAAAGAATCAGGAAATATGCTATATGTATACAATGTAGTTGATAATATAGATGATGTTCAACAAAATCAAAAAATGAGATCAGCAGTAGCTCTATTTGCAAATGAAGAGCCAGCTACTGAAAATAAAGTGATAACTCAAACAGTCAACTTAACAGACAGTGTATTAAATTTACAACCTGGAGAAAAATTACGTTTTGCAACATTAGGAGACCAAGCGACAGGAAAAGTTGAATTTGTGGCAAATGAAGTAAAAGAAAGAGGTATAAATAACGTAAGTTATAATACAGAAAACTCAGCTTATGATATAAATGATGAAGAAAATGTTGTATATAATGGGGATGGAACAACAGCAACTAAACCAGGAAATAGTATAGTAAATAGTGCAGATGGATTTAATGCAACAGAAAACTGGTACCTAACAAGAGGAATAGAAAGAATAAATGATGCAGGAAAAACTATCATAGAGATGTCAAAAGCAAACTATGCAAGTGCAGTGTACCTAGATAATTTAAACAAACGTTTAGGAGATATGACATTTGCAGAAGGAAAAGAAGGATTCTGGGTAAGATTAAGAAACGATAGAGTAGGAGAAGATGGAGAATATAGATTACACAACTATATGACACAATTAGGATATGATAAACCATATCCAATGGAAAAAGGAAAAGGAACAGAATACAGAGGAATAGCATTTGAAATCTCAAAAGGGGATATGGAATATAAAAATATAAATGGAGATGCAAATGTAGATCGTCAAGCATTATGGCTATATGATACAAATATGTATAATAATGGATTCTATAGTGACTATGTATTTAGATTAGGAAGAATGGAAAGTGAGTTTGATATCTCAGGAAGAGAAACAGGAGCAAAAGTAGAAGGAACATACAAAAATCTATTCTTAGGAGCAAGTGCAGAGTATGGATATAGATATGACCTAAGCGAAAAAACATACTTAGAACCACAAGTACAACTACAATACACATATATAGATGGAACAGATTATACAACAAATCAAGAAACAAAAGTAGAATTAGATGAAATTCATAGTGTAATAGGACGTGCAGGAGCAAGATTAGGACATGACTTCTATAATAAAGAAGGAAATAAAACAGCTACATTATATGCAAAAGCAGATATAAACCATGAATTTTTAGGGGATCAAAGAGTAAAAGCAAAAGATAAAACAGGGGTAATAGATAAAAAATATGAAAACGATGCAACATGGTACGATATAGGAATAGGAGCATCAAAAGATGTAACACCAGACTTTAACGTATATATGGATGTAGAAAGACAAATAGGAAGAACAAGAGATGACCAAAGCTGGCAATTTAACTTAGGATTTAGATACAGATTTAATGATGTAAAAGATTTAAATCCAGTTGTGATGTTGAGAGACTTTACTATGAAAGCAGATAACTATTTTGATTTTGATAAGTCAGAATTAAAACCTGAAGGAAAAAAAATAGTAAAAGAGATTTCAAATGAATTAACAAAAGAAAATGCTACAGGAACATTAAAAATAGAAGGACATACAGATTCAATAGGAACAAATGAATATAACCAAAAATTATCAGAAAGAAGAGCTCAATTTGTTGAAAATGAATTTAAACAAAATATAACAACAGATAAAATTAAATATGAAACAAGAGGTTATGGAGAAGAAAGACCAATAGCAGACAATGCTACTAAAGAGGGAAGAGCAAAAAATAGAAGAGTTGAAATCAACTTTGGAGGAACAATAGAGAATTAGTGTGAAAGACTTAAAGGGATTACTTTAAGTAATCTCTTTAAGTTAATTTGGGAAAAGGAGTGTTAAAAATGAAGAAACTTTTAATATTAGGATTTATACTGTTGATGGCAGGATGTAGTAATACTCCACCAAAAGTAGAATTAACACCAACTGAGGTTACTCAATTAAATGGAGATACAAATAAGGGAGCAGAGCTTCTAATAAGAAAAGCTATTTTAAATGATATGTCAAAGTATAACTATACATCAACTGAAAAAAATAATTTACAATTAATGGAAGAGAATTTAGAGATAGAGTATTATTTGAATACAGTTGCAGCTAAGAAGGTAAATATATCAGATGAAGAGGTTGTGGCTATCTATAATAATAATAGGGATAAATTAAAGGGGATAAAAGCAGAAGTAGCTTTACCTCAAATAAGAGAACAGCTATATTTACAACAGATAAATAATGAAAAGGTAAACTATATAAATTCATTAGTTGAAAAATACCAATTAAATAGTAAATTAAATTCACATTTTCCAAAAGAAGCTGTGGAAACAGTAAAAGAATAAAATTACTAACTAAAAAAGGAGTATTATAAATTAAGATTAATCCCCACTCAATCTTTTTAATACTCCTTTTTTTTATTTTAATTTTTATTTATTTTCTTTTAAAGATTTATATTTTTCAACTTTATCTGGAAAATATTTTTGTAAAATTTGAAGATAAGTACCATCGTTATCAAGTTTTAAAATAGCTTGATTAATTTGTTCAGCTAATTTAGTTTCTCCTTTTCTAAGAGCAATAGAAGCTCCAGGTTGAGTATCGATTACAACATCAACTTTTTTAAGACCACTCATAGATTTTAAATATTCCTCTCCAGTTACGTCTGCAATGATAACAGCATCAATCTTATTATTTTGTAAATCCATTAATGCTCCAGTCCAAGAGTTGTATAGTTGAGGAGTAGCTCCAAGTTCTTTTGCAAACTCTTTTTGAATAGTTCCTATTTGAACTCCTACTTTTTTACCCTTTAACTCTTCTTTTTTAACTAGAGGACTATTTTCATTTACAATAACAAAATGTTCATCAGAAGAGACTAACATATAAGGCATAGAGAAAGTAACAGCTTTTTGTCTTTCTGGAGTTTGTGACATACCAGCAATAACAGCATCAATTTTTTTCATTTGAAGAGCTGGAAGTAGTCCATCAAATCCCATATTGCTCCATACGATTTCATAACCTAATTCTTTTCCAATGGCGTCCATAAGCTCGATATCAAATCCTACCATTTTTCCATTTTCAAGATATTCGTAAGGCATAAATTCAGCATTTGTACCTACATACAGTTTTTTAGCAGAAAATGATAGTGAAGATAAAACCAACATTAATAATAAGATAACTTTTTTCATAAAAATCCCTCCATATTTTATATAAGTTTATTTAGAACAATTTTGAAATTCCTCTTTAATCTCTTTTAAAAGTTGAGGATTAGTAAATACATCTATAGCTGTAAGAGCCATAGCAATAGCAGCTTCTTTCATTCCTTTATAGGCTTCAGGTTGAATAGTAGCACAAGCAAATTCTACACTGTGACCAGTTAGATGGTTTGTAGTAAGTGGGAATGATGGATGTATAGTAGGACAACAATGGCTTACATCACCCATATCAGTTGAACCAAATCCCTTTTTATCTACAATCTTTGTAACCCCTTGAAGTTTTAAGTTTTTCTCATAAGTTTCAGACAATTTTTTATTTGTAACAAGGTTAGCAAAACTAGTCTCGTAGTTTTCCATCTCAAGTGTAGTACCAGTAGCAATAGCAGCTCCTCTGGCACAGTTTTTAACTCTTTCAACCAATTCCTTTAAATAAGATAAAGTTTCAGCTCTTACATAGAAATTAGCAACAGCTAAATCTGGAATAATATTAGCAGCTTTTCCACCATTACTAATGATTCCATGAATTCTAGCAGTTTCTACTGTTTGTTGTCTTAGTGCATTGATAGAATTAAATAACATAAGTACTCCATCAAGAGCATTGATTCCCTCATGTGGAGAACCGGCAGCATGGGCTGTTTTACCTTTAAATGTAAATTGAATAGCTTCCATAGCTTGAGATTTTCCACTTCTAGTATGAGCCTCTCCAGTAGGATGAACAGCCATAGCTATATCAATATCATTAAAGATTCCAGCTTTAGCCATATCAACTTTAGCTCCACAAGTTTCTTCAGCAGGTGTACCAATTACCAATATTTCACCAGCTATATCTCCTATAACTTCTTTTAAAAGTATTCCAGTTGCAACACTAGTTACACCAAAAATATTGTGTCCACAACCATGTCCTATTCCAGGAAGAGCATCATACTCAGCAAGGATAGCTACTTTAACTCCTCCATTTCCAGATTTATATCTTCCTATAAAAGCTGTAGGAATATCAGCAAAATTATCAGAAGTCTCAAATCCATGTTTTTTTAAAAGTTGAGTAAGTGTACTACAAGCTTTAAACTCCTTGTGTCCAAGTTCAGGGTTATTGTAGATATACTCATTTGCTTCTTTAAACTCCTCAAGATAATTATCAAAGATCTTTGAAAGTTTTTCTTTTAATTGTTCCATTTTTCCCTCCCGATGTAAATAAATAAAAAAAGTCAATACACCTTATATGTATTGACTCAAAATTTTTCTATGTTAAAAATTGCCAATAGAAATTTCTATAAGCTTAGAGCAATATTAATACTAGGTATATACAAAGATAAGGTATTCAAATTTATATTAAATTTCCTTAACTTTAATGTCCTTAGTAACATATTGTTCCTCCTCCTTTTCAAAACTTCTATTTGAAATATATATACCACATTCAGAAAGAAATGTCAAACTTTTTTAAATTTTTTTATCTTCAAGTAACTCTAATTTTCTCATATTTTCACCTTTTAAGATGTATATTAAATCAAATACAAGGTGAAGTATGTGGTCAGCAAATCTCTCTAATTTTTTACAAAGTAGGATTAATTCGGTTCCACTTTGAATATTTTCAGGTTTTTTCTTCATAAGTTCAATAATATTTTCAATATCAGTTTTAGTTAAATCATCAATCTCTTCATCCATAGTTAAAAGTGAGAAAAGAATCTTCTCATCATTTTTTATAAAGGCATTGATATATCCTTCATAAATATTTTTTGTTTTTAGAGCTATTGGATAAATAGTGTTTTTTAATTCAGCTGCCATTTCAGTAGAACTTTCTTCAATAGACTTTATAATTTTTAAGTTAGCTTTTAAAAGGTCTCCCATTCTTTCAGTAAGTCTAGCACTATTAATTAACATTATAAGAAGTCTTAAGTTTCCAGCAGCTGGTTGGAATCTAGCCATTGTAAAGATAGAATCCTCTTTTATCTTAACTTCAAAGTTATTAATAGTATCTTCAAGTAGTAAGCACTCCCCATAAAGAGCTGTATCAAATGAAGATTTTTCAAACATTTCGAGATTGATATCTAGAACTCTATTAAGATTTTTTAAAAGCTCTAAGTAATGCTCTCTCAATCCTTTTATACTTTCATCTAGGTTTTTCATAATATCCTCCTATCCAAATTTTCCTGTTATATAGTCTTCTGTTTTTTTCTTGTGTGGTGTTGTAAATATAAGCTCAGTCTTATCGAACTCTTCTAATACTCCTTGATAGAAAAATCCAGTGTATTCAGAAATTCTTGAAGCTTGTTGCATATTATGTGTAACGATGATAATACTATATTTTTCTTCAAGTTGTCTTATTAGCTCCTCTATTTTTGATGTAGATATAGGGTCAAGAGCAGATGTAGGCTCATCCATTAGAAGAATTTCTGGATTGATAGAGATAGCTCTTGCTATACATAATCTTTGTTGTTGACCTCCAGAAAGTCCAAGTGATGATTTATGAAGTTTATCTTTAACCTCGTCCCAAAGAGCAACTGATTTTAGAGAAGTTTCAACTATTTCATCTAATTTATCTTTATCTTTTTCCCCATGTAATTTAGGAGCATAAACAAGATTTTCATAGATACTCTTAGGGAATGGATTTGGTTTTTGGAAAACCATTCCTATTTTTTTTCTAAGTTCAACAATATCATAGTCTTTATCGAAGATATTTTTACCATCAAAGATGATGTTTCCTTCATATTTAACATTAGGAATTAAGTCGTTCATTCTGTTGATAGATCTTAAAAATGTAGATTTTCCACAACCAGAAGGCCCTATTAGAGCAGTAACTTTATTCTTTTTTATTTCCATATTAATATCTTTTAATGCTTTAAAATCACCATAGTAAAAGTTAAAATCTTTTACTAAAATTCTTGTATCATTAGAATTCATATTTCCTCCTAAAACTCTATAAAATCTTTTCGTTATTTATTTTTCGAATTAAACCTTTGTCTAACAAAAGCTCCAAATAGGTTAAAGCTAAGTGTTATTAAAACAAGAACAAATAGTGTTCCACTTATAAAAGAAGCAGGCATATTAGGTACTTGTGTAGATATAACATATAGGTGATATGGTAGAGCCATAACTTGATCCCAATATGATATTGGTAAGAAAGGCAGGTAGAAAGCTACAGCTGTAAACATAATTGGAGCTGTTTCTCCTGCTGCTCTTGATATACTTAAGATAACTCCTGTTAAAATTCCAGGCATAGCTGCAGGAAGAATTACCTTAGTTGTAGTTTCCCATTTTGTAGCTCCAAGAGCAAGTGAAGCTTCTCTTAGATGCTTAGGAATAGCAAGTAGAGACTCTCTAGTAGCTGTTATAATAACAGGTAAACACATTATTCCTAATGTTAATGAACCTGAAAGAATCGAAACATCAAAACCTAAGAAAATTACAAATAGTGCCATACCAAATAAACCGTAGATTATACTTGGAATACCAGCTAGATTTATAATTGTAAGATTTATAATTCTAGTCAACATATTATCTTTAGCATACTCCACTAAGTATACTCCTGTCAAGATACCAAATGGAACAGATACAATAATTGTTCCAAGTGTTAACCAAAGAGTTCCTACTATTGCTGGAAAGATTCCTCCAGCTCTCATTCCATTAGAAGGCATCTCAGTTAGGAAACTCCAAGATATTGATGGAATACCAGTGTAGAAGATATATCCTATTATTAAAAATACAGGAATTATAGTAAGTAGTGTCATTAATTTTATTATTAATTCAAGCACAGTGGCTTTAGATTTTTTTATAATAAGCATCTTTTCCTCCTAAAATTACATCTCTCTTGCTTTTCTTATAAATCTATCAGCGATACAGTTAGTTATGAAACTTATTATGAAAAGAACAATTCCAATAGCAAATAGAGCATAGTAGTGTGTACTTCCTTGTACAACTTCTCCCATCTCAGCAGCTATAGTAGCTGTTAATGTTCTTACTGCCGAAAGAGGTGTTGTAGCTAAAATTGGTGAGTTACCTGTTATCATAAGTACAGTAAGTGTTTCTCCGATAATTCTTCCAAATCCTAACATGATACCAGCAAATATTCCTGGGAAAGCTGCTGGAAGAAGAATATTAAATATTGTTTCAACTTTGTTTGCTCCAAGGGCAAGTGAAGCTTCTTTATAAGATTTATCAAGAGCCTTTAAAGAGTCATCAGCTATACTGATTATTGTAGGAAGAGCCATGAAGGCAAGCATTATTCCACCAGTAAGTGCTGTTAGACCACTTGGAAGATTGAATAACTCTTTAATAGGACCAGATAAAACATATAGCCCGATAACTCCAAGAACAACAGATGGAATAGCTGACATTGTTTCAATAACAACTTTTAAAATTGTTCTTATTTTAGGTGAAGCATATTCAGCTATGTAAATTGCTGTAAAAATTCCAATTGGAACGGCTATAACTAAAGCTACGATAGTAACCCAGAAAGAACCAACTAAAAGAGGTAAAAGCCCATATAACTCAGATAGAGATATCCACTTTTTACCAAAGAAGAAATCTAAAATTGGATATGAAGAGAAAAACTTCAGTCCATTAACAACTATAAATAAGAAAATTAGAAATATTATTAGTATATTTGAAACACCAACTCCGAAAAGAACATGTTTCATGGCATTATCTTTTATTCTTCTTATGCCTTGCATAAAAACCTCCTAAAATACATCAAATTACATTAATTTATATAACGAAATAATAATAAAATATTTGTGTAAAAAGAGTATTAATTTAATGTTAAAATTATGTAAAAAAATTTTTACATAAAATTTACATTGAATTAATATTAGATTTACAGAGAAATATTATATTTAATGTGTAAAATGTGAAAAAGAAAAATAAATTGGAGGGAATGAAATGAATATTTTTAAAAAAGGTTTATTAGGAATGTTAGTTGTAACAGGATTATTATTAAGTGCAAATACAGCGGAAGCTAGATCAAAGGTTATCCAAGTTAAAGGATCAGATACTATATTAAATGTGTCTCAATCAATAGCTGAAAACTTTATGAAAGAGAATAGAAAAGCAAGAATAGCTGTTACAGGTGGAGGTTCAGGAGTAGGAATTTCAGCTCTTATCAATGGAACAACAGATATAGCTATGGCTTCAAGAAATATAAAATCTAAAGAGTTAGAGCAAGCAAAAGCAAAAGGATTAGATGTAAAAGAAGTAGTATTAGGATTTGATGGAATAACAATAATAACAAACCACTCAAATCCGGTAAAAGATATTGATGATATAACATTAGGAAAAATATTTAGAGGAGAGATTACTAACTGGAAAGAGTTAGGAGGAGACGATGCTCCAATCGTTGTACTATCAAGAGATTCATCATCAGGAACACACGAATTCTTTAAAGAGCATATAATCAGAGAAAATAATACTAAAAAAGATTTAGAATATGGACCAAAAACTTTATATATGCCATCTAATGAAGCTATAAAACAAGAGATAAAATCAAATAAATATGCAATTGGATATATTGGAATGGGATATATGGATGATTCAGTAGAAGCTATAAAAGTGGATGGAGTAGAAGCGAGTGTAGAGAATGTAGCAAATAAAAAATATCCAATAGCTAGAGAAGTATATTGGTATGTAGATAATAAAGCATCAGACAATGTAAAAAATCTTGTAGATTATGCACTTTCTCCAAAAGGGCAAGAATTAGTTAAAGAGGAAGGGTTTGTTCCTGTTAAATAAGATACTCAAAACTAAATAAATAATTATTAAGAGAGAGCCTTAAAAATAGTCAAAAGTTGTAAAAATCCTTTTACTTTTTGGGCTCTCTCTTTTATAATTTATATAGAGATTAAAAGACTATGTGGAGGCAAGATGAAAGTATTAGTAGTAGAGGATGATAAAGAGATACAGGAATTAATAGCATATTTTTTAACAAAAGAGGGGTATGAAGTTGATCAAGCAGATGATGGACTAGATGGGCTTAGACTTCTAAAAGAGAAACAACATAATTTGGTAGTTTTAGATTTAATGTTACCTAATTTGGATGGAAAGAATTTTACCAAGATAGTAAAAGGGATATCTTCAGAGTATGGAAATCCAGCTATAATAATGTTAACTGCCAAAACAGAGATAGAAGATGTTTTAGAAGGATTAGAAATAGGGGCTGATGACTATATGAAGAAACCTTTCGATCCAAGAGAGTTAGTATTGAGAGTAAAAAGGTTTTTTAAAGAAGAGAAAAAAGAGGAAGAGGATAATAGAAAATATGAGTTTCTTGATTTAGTAATAGAGGATGACAAGCATAGAGTGCTTTATAATAAAGAGGAAATAGAGCTTTCTAAAAAAGAGTATGACCTATTACTTATGTTAGTATTAAATAAAAATTTAGTTATAACTAGAGAGAAAATATTAGATAAGATTTGGAAAAGTAATTATTATACTGGGGATAGAACAGTTGATGTTTATATATCAAAATTAAGAGATAAACTTCCAGAGATAAGCGAATATATAAAGACAATAAAAGGAGTTGGATACAAATTAGAAGAAAAGAGATAGTAATATTAATATTGATATTAATATTAGAGGGGATATTTATAGGAATAAATTCAAAAATACTTTCAAATCTGTATCAAGAAAGAGCAAAACAGATTTTAAAAGAGGATACAATATTAGTTAAATTAGTAGCAGAAGGAAACCCTAGAACCAAGTATCAAGAGTTATTTTCAAATAATGCTCTAAGATTTACTTTGGTAGATTTAACAGGAAGAGTTGTATTTGACTCTAAAAAGACAGAGGAAGAGGAGAAAAAGATGGAGAATCACCTCCAAAGAGAGGAGATTCAAGAGGCGATAGAGAAAAAAGAGAGTTTTAAGATTAGATATAGTAAAACTTTTGATACGGAGATGGCTTATTATGCTGTTTATGTAAAAAATAGTATGGGAGAGGAATATATACTGAGAACAGCTAGTGATTATAGTGAAGAGCTTTTACAGATAAAAGAGTTCCTATTTGTGCAGATATTATTTTTCTTAATTTTAAACTACGCTATTCACTTTTTCTATAAAAATTATATAAAAAGAGATTTCTATACAAAGATAAAGAGAATGAGAAAATTTCTTGAAAGTGGAGAACTAGAGAAGATAAACTATTCTAAAGATGAGTACTGGCTTTTTGAGTTTTGGGATATATTAAAGGATTGGCAAGGAAAAAATTTAGAAAATATCTCAAGATTAGAAAATGAGAGAAGAATACTTTCTGAGGTTTTACACTCAGTAGATTTATTTATAGGGCTTTTAGATAGTAACGGAAAGTTTATAGTGAAAAATACTTCATTGAAATATATAGTTGATCCATATGAGGAGCAATATCTTGAGGCTATAAAATTTTTAGAGTTAATAAATCCGATAAAAAATGGTTTAATAACTAAAAAAGATTATAGAGAGGATATATATATTCAAAGTTTAAAGAAACATTTTCTTTTTACAATGAAATACCTTGAATTTAGTAATAGATATATTATAACAATAAAGGATATAACTAATACTAAAGAAGCAGTAGAGGTTCAGAAAACATTTATAAATAATGTAAGTCATGAATTAAAAACACCTCTTACTAATATAAAGGGGTATCTAATAGCTTTAGAAGATGCACCAGAAACTATGAGGAAAAAATTTCTAAATACTATTAAAACTAATGTAGAGAGATTAGAAAATATTGTTTTAGATTTTTTAAATATCTCAAAAATAGAGAATTCAAATCTTATTAATATCTCACAGGTAGGAGTTGAAAAGTTAAAAAAAGAGCTTTTAGATATACTTGCAGGAAAAATTAATGAGAAAAAAGCTCAGGTAGAGTTTATGATAGAGTTGACAGATAGAAGAGATTATTTAAAAGTAGATTCTGAAAAATTATCAATGATATTAAAAAATCTTATTGAAAATGGTATTGTTTATAATAAAAATCCTCAACCTAAGGTAACTATAAAGATAATTGAAAAAGGAGATAGATACAATATAGAAGTAGAGGATAATGGAATCGGAATACCAATCTATGAACAGGATAAAATTTTTGAAAGATTCTATAGAATAGATAAAGCTAGAACAAGCAACTTAGGAGGTACGGGGCTAGGATTATCTATAGTAAAAACCCTTGTAGAGAAATGTGGTGGAGGTTTAAGTATAGACTCTATTGAAGGAAAGGGAACTGTATTTTCTTTCTACATTTCAAAATAAAGTATAGACTAGATTAACAGAAATATGATATTATTAAATAGTGTATAAAATACAGAGAAAAGGGGTAAAAAAATGGCAAAAGTAAAACATATTATAACAGCTTATAAAGCACAGATGAATCCACAAGTAAATGGAGTTATAGATATATTTGGAGAGTTTGATAACCTTATTCAACCGATGTTTCCATTCCCAATGGCAAATCTTTCTGTTGTAGTAACTATGGAAGGATTAGAGAGACCAACTATGTTTGAAGTAAGATTAAATGCTCCAGATGATACTTTAATAACAAAGGGAGAGTTTGGAATTTTACCAGATCCTTTTGGAGTAGGAAAGAAAATTTTAGATTTAGAAAAATTCTTAGTTGGAGAAAGAGGGAAATATACAATAGATATATTTGAGAAAGTAGCTCAAGATAAGGTAAAATTTATCTCAACTGAGGATCTATTCATAGCTGATTATCCACCTCAAAGAAGATTATCAGATGAAGATAAAGCTAAAATTTTAGCAACAGAGGGAGTAATCAAAACAGTTAGAACTGAATTTAAAGCTGGAGATGAAATTATTAAGCTTCAAGTAAACCTAGATAAGAATGCTACTATAGATGAAGGACATATTGCTATTCCAGAAAATGATAGATTAACAGTAGGAGAAAGAGTATTTGATTTAACTGGAATTAGAAGACAAATAGAGTGGCTATTTGGAAATCCATTACCAAAAGCTCCAGAAAAAACTGAAGAGCAAGCAGATAAAACAGTTGAAAAAGTTGAGGAAAATCAATAAAAAAACCTTGACATAATAAAGGAAAACTAATATAATAGTAAGGTATATTAAACCTTTCCCACAAAGGACCGTTGCGTTATATTAGAACGATATAACATAATTAGGAGGAAATTTTAAAGTGAAAAAGTATACTTTTATGCAAAGAAAAGAAGATGTTGTTAGAGAATGGCATCACTATGACGCTGAAGGGCAAATATTAGGAAGATTAGCAGTTGAGATTGCTAAAAAATTAATGGGTAAAGAGAAAATAACTTTTACTCCACACGTTGACGGAGGAGACTTCGTAGTAGTTACAAACGTTGAGAAAATAGCTGTAACTGGAAAAAAATTAACAGATAAGAAATACTATAACCACTCAGGATTCCCAGGAGGAATAAGAGAAAGAAGATTAGGAGAAATCCTAGAGAAAAAGCCAGAAGAACTATTAATGCTAGCTGTTAAGAGAATGCTTCCAAAAAATAAATTAGGAAGACAACAATTAACTAGATTAAGAGTATTTGCTGGAGCAGAGCACGCTCATACTGCACAAAAACCAGTAAAGGTAGAATTTTAATAGGGGGTAAATGACAGTGGCTGAAATGATTCAATATAGAGGAACTGGTAGAAGAAAAACTTCTGTAGCAAGAGTAAGATTAATTCCTGGAGGAAAAGGAATTGAAATAAACGGAAAAACTATGGCTGACTACTTTGGAGGAAGAGAAATCCTTTCTAAAATAGTTGAGCAACCTTTAGCTTTAACAGAAACTTTAGATAAATTTGAAGTTAAAGTTAATGTAATCGGAGGAGGAAACTCTGGACAAGCTGGAGCTATCAGACACGGAGTAGCAAGAGCTTTAATATTAGCTGACGAGACTTTAAAAGGTGCTTTAAAAGAAGCTGGATTCTTAACTAGAGACTCAAGAATGGTTGAAAGAAAGAAATACGGAAAGAAAAAAGCAAGAAGATCTCCTCAATTCTCAAAAAGATAATTGCATGGAATTTATATACCTCACAAACTCAATGTTTGTGGGGTTTTTTCTTTACAAAACCCAAAAAAGTAAAAAGGTGTTAATACCTAAATATCTATAGGTACCAACACCAAAAATTATACACCCGTTTTTTATTGATATAATGGAAATTTAGAGCAAAGAGTTTTAACTTCTTCTTTAATTTTTAGAAGTTCACTTTCATTATTAATATTGTCTATAACTCTTAGAATAAATTTACCAATCTCTTCCATCTCTTTTTCTTTCATACCTCTAGTTGTCATAGCCGGAGTACCTATTCTTATTCCACTTGTAACCATAGGTTTTTCAGTATCATAAGGGATACCATTTTTGTTGACAGTTATGTGAGCAATATCTAGAGCTTTTTCAACTTGAGCCCCAGTTAATCCCTTAGATTTTACATCAATAAGCATCATATGATTATCAGTTCCACCACTTACAATTCTAAGTCCACCATTTTCTAAAACTTTAGCTAATGTTTGAGCATTTTTTACTATTTGCTTTTGATAGTCTACAAATTCTGGAGCAAGAGCTTCTTTAAAAGCTACAGCTTTAGCCGCTATTATATGCATAAGTGGTCCACCTTGAATTCCAGGGAATATAGCTTTATCAATCTTTTTTGCAATTTCTTCATCGTTTGTCATAATCATACCACCACGAGGACCTCTTAAAGTTTTATGTGTAGTAGTTGTTACAACATGAGCATAAGGAACAGGAGAAGGGTGTACACCAGTTGCTACAAGTCCAGCTATATGGGCTATATCAACCATAAGGTAAGCTCCAACTTTGTCAGCTATCTCTCTAAATCTTTTGAAATCAATTATTCTAGAGTAGGCACTAGCACCAGCAATTATCATTTTAGGATGAGTTTCAAGTGCTATTCTTTCAACTTCATCATAATCTATTCTTTCATCCTCTTTAGAAACACTGTATGAAACAATATTATAATCTTTTCCTGAGAAGTTTACATTTTTACCATGAGTAAGATGCCCACCATGGTCTAATTTCATTCCTAATACTGTATCACCAATATTTAATAGAGCTTTATAAACTCCCATATTAGCTTGAGAACCAGAGTGAGGTTGAACATTGACATAGTTCACATTAAAAAGTTTTTTAGCTCTTTCAATTGCTAATTTTTCAGCTACGTCTACAATCTGACATCCACCATAATATCTTTTGTCTGGGTATCCCTCTGCATATTTATTTGTCATTATACTTCCAGCAGCTTCAAGTACAGCTTCAGAAACAAAGTTTTCAGAAGCTATTAACTCAATACCCTCATTTTGTCTTTTCTTTTCAGCTTCAATAGCATCAAAGATCTCTCTATCAACTTCATAAAGTTTTTTCATAGCATTCCTCCTTAAAAGTTTATTATTTAAAAAACTCTTCCCATTTATCTTTTTTAAAACCGATTAAAACACCTTTATCAGTGATAACTAAAGGTCTTTTAACTAACATTCCATTCGAAGATAAAATCTCAATCATTTCATCTTCTGTAGCAGTTGTAAGTTTTTCTTTTAAATTCATCTCTCTATATAGAATTCCGCTTGTATTAAAGAATTTTTTTGCTGGCAATCCACTTAAAGATATGAAATGTTTTAACTCTTCCTTTGTAGGATTATTTTCAACAATATGTCTACTTTCAAAATCTATCTTATTTTCTTCTAACCATTTTCTTGCATTTACACAAGTACTACATTTAGGATAATTAATAAATAATACTGACATACTCTTCCTCCTATAAATTTTCTCTTGAATTAATTATACTAAATTTGTCATAATAAAAGCAAGATAAAATTAAAAAGCTTAAGTGTGAATATTTACAAAGTAGAGTAGTTGAAAATTATGAAACTGTTCTATTGAGTTTCCAAATTATTAAGGAGAAAAATAAAATTAATGCTCCATTAAAAATTATAGGAAAAATAGGATTATAGTTCACACTTAAAGATATAGAAGTTATTATCATCAATGGACCAACTAGGGCAGTGAGTGAAAAACCTAGAGAATAATCTCCAAGTACCGGTGAGGAAAATTCAGGATCACAAATTTTTAAAAGTAAAATTCCAGTAAGAAAAACTCCAAAACTAGTTCCTGCCATAGAGATAGCTCTTTCAAAAGGATAGTTATTTTTAAAATATTTATAGCAATAAAATTTTATACAGTACCATGTAGCTAAAAATCCAAGTATAATCATTAATGAAATAGGAATTAAATATGTAAATATAGCTTTTAAAGGTAAAGAGGCTATTGCACTAACTACTGCAAATTCTGTAAAAAGAGCGGATATTCTACTCTTTACTTTTATATCAACACACCACTCTAATTTTAATTTTTTTATAGTATTCCAAACCAGCATCATAATTATCATAGCAAAAGCCCAAATAGATAGTGATGATAAAATAGGAATGTGGTATTTTTTTACAATATTTAAAATTAGATATGATAAGCCACATACTGAAAAAATAATTGCCATATGAAAGGCTAGGGTATCAATTGATGATGAAAGCATAGTTTCTCTACCTAAAGAGTTTTGTTTTGATATATCTGTATAGTATCCACGTTTCAACTCTTGTGGAATATCATTGGGTTGTTTTAATATAGAGGTTTCTTCATTTCTACAAGCTTTATTGATGAGAAATATTCCAATTAAAATACCACCAACTAGTCCAAAAGTGGCAGTAGTTATCGCTATTCCTTGAGCAGTAGACCAATAATCTAAATTCATCTCTTGTAAAACTCTTCCTATCATACCAGCTGTTCCATGTCCGCCAGCAAATCCAGTATTTAATTCAGCACCAAAGGCAGAATATAGAGGTTTATCTAAAATGTATGTATAGAAGGAGTTTATAGTATATCCAAGAGCAAGCTGTAAAAAAGTTACCATAAATAGAATAAATCCAGTAATCAAGATATCTCTAGCTTCTCCACGACTATTTTTTATTTTTAAATCCATTCCAAGAGGAATACTTGCAATAACAGGAACAATCAGTAGACTTGGAAGAAGTGAGATATCCTTACTCCAACTTATAGGGATTGAGAAAGATAGAAATCTTCCCATAACTTCTGGACTTAAAAGTAATCCAATGGCTCCTCCAATAACTGAAGCTGGAATAAAAAGTTCCTGAAAAATTTTAATCTTCGCTTTGATAATAACTCCTAAGAGAAGAAGAAAACTAAGATAACAAAGGATATAGAAAAATAGTTGCATAGGTACCTCCTAAAAATTAATAAATAATTATATCATTAATTAATATTTAGGTAAATAAAAAAATGACCAATGTAAAAGTTAAAATACAATAGTCATTTTTATTTATTGTTATTTTTCTAGTAAAACAACACAGTAAGATTTTACACCAGACTCATCTCCAGTAAAACCTAACTTCTCTTCAGTAGTTGCCTTGATACTAACTTGTTCTATATCTATTTCCAATACTTCGGCTACTCTCTTTCTCATAGCGTCAATATATGGTTTTACTTTTGGTTTTTGTAAAACAATTATAGAATCAAGATTGATAATTTTATATCCTCTTTCAGCTATTAACTCTTTAACTCTAGTTAAAAGGATAGTACTATCAATATTTTTATACTTCATATCAGTATCTGGAAAATGTTGTCCAATATCACCTAAAGCTAGAGCTCCTAACATAGCATCCATGATAGCATGGATTAGAACATCTCCATCTGAGTGTCCTAAAACTCCCTTAGCATGAGGAATTTCAATGCCACCAAGAATTAATTTTCTACCTTCTACTAATTTATGTACATCATATCCATTTCCTATTCTAAGCATTATGACACTCCCATCTCTCATAGATTTGGTTATAGAATTCTAAAATCTCCTCTTTAGTAACAGTTGATGTTCCCATCTTACCCACTACTACTCCAGCAGCTGTATTAGCTATCTTAGCTGATTCATGCCAATCCACTCCAGCTGCACTAGCTAAAGTAAATACTGATATTACTGTATCTCCAGCACCTGTTACATCATATACCTCTTTAGCAAAAGTAGGTATATTTATAATTTCATCTAAGAATAAACTCATTCCCTCTTCACTTCTAGTTAATAAAAGATTATCAAGTTGTAATTTTTCCTTTAACTCTTTTCCTAAAGTTTCAAAATCTGTAACTTTACTTTTTCCTAGACATTCCATAGCTTCTTTTCTATTTGGAGTCATAGATGTAGCTCCAATATAGTTCATAGCATTTTTAGGTTTTGGATCAACAGTAACTATTTTCTTTTTCTCTCTACACAATTTTACTATCTCTTTTGCTACTCTTGGTGTAAGAACTCCTTTATCATAATCAGATAGTATAACTGCATCTAAAGAATCTATTTTTGAGTTAAAATTTTCTAATAAAGCATCTTCTAACTCCTTAGATATAGGTTCAGCTTTTTCCCAATCTATTCTTAAAAGTTGTTGATTTCCAGCTAATATTCTTCTCTTTACAATAGTAGGAATATTATTAGCTCTAATTATTCCACTGTGATCTATTCCTTTTTCATCAAAAGTTTTTATAAGTCTATCCCCATTGTCATCAGCTCCAATAACACCAAAACATATAGTTTGAGCTCCTAATACAGAAAGGTTATTAACTACGTTAGCTGCCCCTCCTAGTACAAATCTTTCCTCTTTTACATTAACAACAGGAACAGGAGCTTCAGGAGATATTCTATCCACTACACCGATAATATAATCATCTAGCATTAGATCTCCTACTACACCGATCTTTATATTTTTGAAGCTATCTAATATTTTTTGTAAATCTAATCTGTTTTTCATATTTATCCTCTTTTCTTAATAAATTTTTCTATTTATTATATCCTTTGCTCTCTGATGTATCTCATCTTTTTCAAAGGATTCTTTTTCATTGTTAACAATATTAACTCTCATCTTTACATAGATATCAGTAATTTCATGACTGATGTTTTGATTTTTAAAGAATAGATTGATCATAGGTAAAGTTCCAAAGAATGGAATTTGACTATTAAGATTGTGTACAGTAGCTTTCTTTAGTCCACCGATAAATATAGTTTCTCCATCTCTTATTTTGATGGTAGTTTCAAGGCTTCTACCTACCTTTGACCCACCTTCAGAATTATATGTACCACTCTCTTGAGAGTCATCTTTACTATTTTTTAATTTAAAATTACTTACTTCTATAACTACTTTCAGGATTATCCAACCATCTTTTCTAATTGTTGGTGTTACTTTTAGAATTATTCCAGCCTCTTTGAATATTGGAGTAGAGATAACCCTATCATTATTATCATTTTCCTCTCTTTTTTCTCCAACAATTACCTCTTCGGTTACCTTAAAACTTCCTTCAACACCATCTAGTACAAGTATAGAGGGTCTAGCACTTACAACTAAATCTTGTGTAGACTCTAAAAGATTAATTCCAAGATTGAGTATATCATTTCCACTGTTAAATTGCTTAGAAATAGCAATTGAAGATGAATAAATGTTTCCTAATCCCATAAGGCTACTATTTCCAAGTAAGGAGGTAGTCCATTCATTGCTTCCGTTTAAGTTTCCACCATTACTATATATCCAATTAAAACCAAGGGATTCAAATAGATTGTCAGTTACATCTAAAATCTGAGCATCTACCCTGATTTGTTCTATATCTCTATCTAGATCTTGAATGAGAGATTTAGAACTTTTTATAATTTCCTCTTTTCCAGAGAGAATAAGAAGATTTTTTTTAGGAAGAGTAGAGATTTTAAGAGAGTTTCCAAAGGTTTCAACTAATAGTTTCTTAATCTCTTCACAACTATTATTATATAGATATATATTTTCTGTAATGACTTCTTCTCCATTAATTATATTTTTATGGAAGTTTTTTTCTGGATAGAAAATATCTTTTTTATTTGAAAAATCATTTTTTCTTTTCATACTGATATTTAATGAGTTATTCTTTTCAGTTAAGTCAATAATATCAGTTACTGTAGAGTATCCTTCCTTTTCAAATTGTACAATATATACAGCTGGATCTATATCATTCAGTATAAAATTTCCATTATAAGCTGATAGAACTGAAGGAGAAAAGCTATTAACTAATGTTATCTTAACTCCTTCTAATCCCTTACCAGAGCTTTCAGATTGTACTCTTCCAGAAAAGATGTAGCTACTATTATTTCCTCTTTTAGACAGTATAAAAATCTCTCCACTTTTAGAAAGTTTTAAGTTATATAGATTTATAAAAGCATTGAGTATATCCTCTAATTTTGTATTTACAGGGAAATAAATATCAAGGGGAATATCTTTAATCTCGTCACTAGGAAGGATTGCAATATCACTCTCTTGACTTATAATATTTAAAGTTTCTCCTAAAGTTATATCCTGTAAATTTAATTCATAGGTAATTTTATTTTTTAATTTTGGACTATTAAACTGTCCATAACTATTATAACAAATAAAGAAAATTATTAAAAGTATAAGATTTCTTTTTATCATAAAATCTCTCCTAATTTTTTATAAGTTCTAAAAAAGGAGAGTTGTTATTTAAAATAATTTTATATTTTAGATTGTTAAATACTATCTCCTCTCCATTATAAAATATCTTTTTACTGCCGTTTTTGTAATTAAGTATAATATAGATTTTGTCGTTAAATTTTATATACTTAATTTTAGTTATTTTATTATTACTTAATTTAGAGATAGGAAGAAGATTATTTTCCTTTAACTCTTCCTCTTTTAAATTCAGAATATTAGCTGAGAGTTTAGTTGTGATTTTGCCATGGGGGAGTAAAGAGATATTGGTACTACTATCAGTAAGACTTATCTTTTTATCATTATTTTCTAGTTCTTCAATAAAAGAGAGTATATCTGATATATCCCCGTTTAAAATATAAGGAATAAATAGTTTATCAGTTTCACTTATTTTTTCAACTCTTCCAATGGTTTCAATGTTGAGATTATATAGTTGGGCTTTTTCACTGATAAACTTTTCAAAACTACTGATATTTTTAAAACTATTTTTGATATTTTTATTTTCTAAATCATTGTAATATTTTTTAGTTTTCTCCAATTCTTCTATCATTTTACTATGTTTTTGATTGTTAGCTTGGTTTGCTTTTTCCTCTTTACGAATTTTAACCTCAAATGAGTTAGCTCTATCTTTTTTATTTGTATAATTTTGAAAAGGTAAAAAAATAAGATAATATAGGATAAAAATACCTATAGAAAAAGATATAAGGAAGAGACATTTACTCTTATGTTCTTGATAGTCAAATTTTTTTAGAAGTTCCATTATCCACCTCAATCTCTATATGAAATTCATAGTTCTTATCATTAAGTTTAATAAAGTCGTGATTGAAATTTTTGAAAAAATTGTAATCTAATATATTATTTTGAAATCTATAAATTTCATTTTCAGAGGAACTAAATCCCTTTAAAATTATTAATCTATCACTATATTCAATAGATGAAAACTCCAAATCTCCACAACTATATATAGCCTTTAGAAGTTGGGTGAGTTTAATATTTTTAAACTCTCTTACTCTACTTTTCTCTTTTATATCTTTTATTTCACTCTCTAAATTTAATATCTTCTCTCTTAGTTGTAGATTTTTTTCATGTAAATTAGAATAGTTCTCTTCTAAAATATTCAATCTATTCTGCTCTTTTTTTATAAAAAATTGTAATGAAAAAAAGAGTAGTGTGGAGATAATTGTAACAACAGAAAGAGTTAAAATAGCTAGTTTTAAATTTTTTTTATAGTTGATCTCCTTGATATAATCTGCTGGAAGAAAGTTAAGATCATCTTTAAGATTTAAAGAATAGTTATTCCAACTTCTAACCTTGAGCATTGGAAAAAATTCTTGTATCTCTAATTGATTAGGGTATATAAAACTTTCTCCATTTAGATTTTCTTCTAAGTAAGTGGGATTAGTAATCAACTCATCTCTATCAAAGTCAATCTCTTGATAATTTATTAACTTATTTTCTAAAAAGTGGTAAATTCTATATTTTTCACTCTCTATTTCAACATAAGTTTTTTCAATATTATCTTTATTGAAAAGTTCAACTAAAAAGAGTGGATAGATACCTAAAAGAGAGATTTTTTTCTCTTTTAAATTATCAAGAAGTGTATAAATCTTATCCTTTTCTATTAGGATAAGAAGAGTTTTTTCAGTACTTTCATTACTTTCTAAGGAGAGCTCTTTTTCTAAAAAGTAAAAGCTATCATACTCTTCAAAAAGAGTTTCAAGCTTTTCATTTATTTCAAACTCTCTTTCTCTTTCGTCCATATCCTTAGGAAAGGTAAAAGTCAAAAGATGAAAGAAATTACTTTCAAGTAAAAGAACTCCACTTCTATAATTTTCAATATTTTCAAGTGTAAAAAAATTTAAACTCTCTTTTTTAAAAATTTTATTCAAAATTAGCCACAAACTCCTTTAATATTTCGACATCTGGAGAGCTTGGATCTTTATTTCCATTTTTATACTCCAGTTGAATAATAGCTGTGAGTAAAATAGAGCTATTATCATTAGTTTTAGTAAAATTCTTTCTTAGTTCAACAATTAAAGAATTTTTACTTAAACCTGATCTCATAATGTTATATGAGATAATCTCTTTAAAGTCCTCATAAACTTCAGCTTTATATGTATAGAAGGTACTTCCATTAATTTTCATTTTATATATTTGATAGTTATTTTTACTAAAACTATTTTTACTATTCCCAAGCCAAACTCGATTGAAGTTTTCCTCTATCCCTATATATTCAGCACCATTTTTGTACTCTCCACTGGAGATTTTACTATCTATTCTCAACAATTCATCATAAACAAGTATTTTTAGGTTATGTACTTGAGAGTTGATAGATATGCTATTGATATTTGAATTCAGTCTCTCCCCTTTTCTATAGATAATTCTATATCCTAATAGAAAATTTCCCATTATAAAAATAATTAGAATAAGAGTACTAATTAAAATAAAACCTTTATTTTTAAATCTCTTTTTTAAAATTTGCATATCCCTTTAAACTCCTAGTTTCTGAAAAATCACTATTTGAAATATTTAAATTAATAATGACACCAGTTTCTGTTTTTTCAAAACTACCATAAACCTTTTTAAGAACAATACTACTGTTTTCAACTACAATATCATTAAAAGATTCTTTACACTCTAAAATTATTAATTCTCCAGCAAAAAATTGAAAGATAATAAAAGTGTAAAAAATAGTATTTCCGTCACTTACAGGATATTCTAAAAAGAGTGTATTACCTTTTTGAGAGACACACTTAAAAAAATTTTCTTTTAGAACAAGCTCTATTACTTGTTCATGATTTAAGATAGCAACCCCATTTTTAATATATTCTTTTCCAGAATATTCACTCTTAAGTATATTACTATTTTCAATACAATCTTCAATTAATGAGATAATTTTAACTTCATCTTTTTCAAGTAAACTCTGTTTAATAATAGCAGTATTGAGAGAGTGTGAAACTCTTAATAAAGGAAATACAATGAGTGAAAAAATAGAAAAGAGCCCTAAAGTAACTATTAATTCGAGAAGTGAAAAACCTCTATTTTTCTTCATAAAACTCACCAATTACCAACTAGATTATTACTTTTAAAACTTTTATTATTGTTTATATACATAATTTTTATTTCAATATAATTATATTTTTCATCTTTAGTTTGATAGCAAACTTCAAAGATTTCAAGTTCAAGTAGAAAATTTCTATTTAATTCATATGGAAGGTAGATACTTTCAGTTAGAGAATCTTTTCCAAAGGTTTCGTAGTTGTACTCTTTTTTACCTAAATAGTTTCTTAAAAAAAGAGAGGTTTTAGCTTGCATCTGTTTTTCAAGAGCTTTAAAATTTATAAAATCCTCCTCTAATTTTAAATATTTTCTATGAGTAATAAAGGAAAAGTGCACATATTTAAGTAGTGGAAAAAGAGTGATGAAAAAAAGTGTCATTGATAAAATTAACTCAATAAATGTAAAGGCTCTTCTTTTCATAGATATTCCCTCAACCACAGAAAAAGAAATCCAATTATTAAAAAAGGTGAAAATGGAATCTCTTTTCTTTTTTCTCTCCTTAATAAAAATAAAACTCCTATGATAGAAGCTGAAATAAAGGAGATAAGATAATAGATGTAGATATCAAAAAAGTTGCTATATCCAAGAATGTATCCAAAATTCATTAAAATTTTTATATCTCCAAAACCAAAGACCTCTTTTCCAAGTAAATCACTAAGATAGCCATAAAGAATTAGTAAAGGTAGTGGATATAATCCCATACCAATTATAGAGTTTTCTATAATATTAAATTCAAAACCTTTAAAAATAATAGACAAAATAAAAAGAAGTATATTAAGAGTATTAGGAATATACAGCTTTTTTATATCAATATAAATAATCAAAAAAAGAAGAGATATAATTAGTATTCTATCCATTTATTTCCCTTAGTATCATATTCTTTTCCAGCACTAGGTTTGAACCAAATGTATACACCATCACTTCCACTACTTTTGTTAATATCAGGATTTTTAAAAGTAAGAGAGATAGTTCCACCGTAGTTAATATCAGTTTCTGCCTCATCAATATCAGATTTTTGAGCTCTACTACCACCAATATCTAACTCTCCATCTTCAAGCTCTTTAAAGGTTTTCTCATCAAGATAGGGTTCAAGTTTTTTTAAAGCAGTAATAACACTTTGAGTTTCATCAGAGCTAGGAGTATCAGAGATAGGTTCATTATTTTCAATAAAATATAGTTCACTAGCAGTTCGTAAAGTTCCAAGTGTTGCTATCGCCTTTGTATCTCTTCCTAAAGCCATCTGTCTTCTGAGTTTAGGAACACCCACACCTGCCATAATTCCAATAAGAGCTATGGCTACAGTGATTTCAATTAAACTAAAGCCTCGATTTTTCATAAATTTTTCCCTCCTTACATTAATATATCTGATATATTGAATATAGGTAAATATATAGCCAAAACTATGATACCTATAATAATTCCTAAAAATAGTAGTAATAGTGGTTGTAAAAGTGTAATTAGTTTGAAGAGGTATGTTTCAAAATCTTTTTGTAAAACAAAAGATATAGATGAAAAGGCTTCACTTAATTTACCACTTCTCTCACCAATTGAGATAATTTTTAATTGAGTGGGAGAGAAGAGAGAGGTTGAAGCTAAAGCCTCCTCAATACTATTACCAATTTTTATTTTTAATTGGACCTTTTCCAAGTCCTTTTTTAAAAAAATATACGGTGTTGCTTTTTTTAAAATTTCTAAAATATCAATAATATTTATCCCTGTTTCATTCATTATAGAAAAATTTTGACATAATGAGATGATAAGCTCCTCTTTAACAATTTTCCCATAGATAGGTATTGAAATTTTTAAATTTTGTTTTTTCTCTAAAGGGAGTTTTTTTAATATAAAGAAGATAACTCCAATGAAAGAAATTGTTATAGAGAGAATATAGAGAATATTTTGACTAATAAACATGATAATTTGTGTAAGTAATGGTAATGGAGTAGAGGTATCATGAAATAGTGTTAAAAAATTAGGAAATACAAATGTAAGCATAAATATTAGTAGAAATATTGCAAATATTAAGACTATTGTTGGATAAAAAAGAGCCTCTTTTATACTTTTTTTAATTTTTTCCATAAGAGCTATATTTTTACAAATTTTATCAAGGTTTTCTACTAAATTTCCGGATTCTTCACCTGCTAAAAGTAGATTGAGATATGTATCGTTAAATACTGTTTTATAATTTGAGAAAGCTAGATAGATACTACTTCCACTGAGTATTTGCTCCTTGATATTATTTATAATGCTACTAAAATGTTTATCTTTTTCTTGAGATGCAAGGATACTCAAGGTTAAAGATAGCGTAAGTCCACTGTCTAGAAGAGTTTTGAAATTTTGTGTGAATACCAAAAGATTTTCTGAAGTAACTTTATATCTCGGAGTAACTAATTTGTAAGATATAAGAGTTAGTCTGTTTTTTATTAAGTATCTATGAAAATCTTGAAAAGTATTGAATTCTAAAGTATTTGATATTTTTTTTCTATCAAGAGTATAAGCTTTAAAGAAGTAGGTTTTCATAATTAACACTGCCTTATAACTTCATCTAGAGAAGTTATTTTATTTAAAGCTTTCTCTATTCCATCTTCTATTAAAGTGTTTATTTTCTTGTTTTTTAGAAGTACTTGAAGTTCATGTATAGAAGCTCCTATTTCTATAAAATTTTTTATTTCATCATCTATTGTAAGTAGTTCAAAAATAGCAGTTCTTCCAGAATAACCAGTGTAATTACAATATTCACAACCAGCACTAGTATAAAAAGTTTTATCTCTATAAAATGTTGGATTCAATTTTAGAAGAGTAAGTTTAGCAATAGAATCTTTATCTAAGGTTAAGCAGTGTGGACAAAGTTTTCTTACTAAACGTTGGGCTACTATTCCAATAACAGATGCTGAAATCATATATCTTTCAATCCCGATATTAAGTAATCTAAATATTCCACTTATAGTATCATAGGTATGTAAAGTTGAAAGAACAAGATGACCTGTAAGAGCTGCTTTTACTCCTATCTCTGCAGTTTCATAATCTCTTATCTCTCCAATCATTAAAATATCTGGATCCTGTCTAAGATATGCCTTTAAAATTGTAGAAAAATCTCTTCCTACATCTGAATTATACTGTACCTGATTTATTCCAGCAATCTCATATTCCACAGGATCTTCAACAGTGGAGATATTAACCTCACCATTATTTAATCTCTTTAAAATAGAATAGATAAGACTACTTTTTCCAGAGCCAGTAGGCCCACAAGCTAAAATTATTCCATTTTTTTTGCTAATAAGTGTAGATAATTTTTTGTAATCAGTAGAGTTAAGTCCAAGATTTTCCAAGTTAAAATCATAGCTCTGACTATCTAAGATTCTAATTACTCCTTTTTCTCCAGTAATAAGAGGTACAATGGATACACGGAAATCAATAGTTTTTTCTCCTATTTTCATTCTAAATTTTCCATCTTGGGGTATTTTTTTCTCTGTAATATCTAATTTAGATAGAATTTTTAATCTAGAAATAATAGAGGAATGAAGTGATATATCAAAATCCATCTCTTCATATAGAATCCCATCTATTCTATAGCGTATTCTACTTCGATCTTTTTGTGGCTCTATATGAATATCACTAGCTTTTTTTTCAACTCCAGACAAGATGATTGCTCCTAATCCTTTTACAACAATAGGATTATTTGTCTCTAGAGATGAATCAATTTTTAATTCAGAGGTGTTTTTAGATTTTTTAGTATGATGATTTAATTCTTTAAATATATCCTTAATTTTATCAGAATTACTTTTTATCATAGTTTTTCACCTACAATAAAAAAATTATTCTGTTTTTCAGCAGAGGAGAGGACAATATAGGAGATATAAGCCTTTCCTTTAACAACAATTCTAACTTTTACAATCTCTTGAGATATGTTATCTCCAAAAAGTAAAGTAGATACAAAATATAGAAAAAATACAAAAAGAGGTCTCATAATTATTCCTCCTGCCATTTGGGATTTGTAGTAGTCCAGTTGTTGTGAAAATTTAAGATTGTTCTATATTTAGGTGTTTTATCACTAATATTTCTATATACATTAATTTGCATATATCTGATTAGATCAAAACCATAAAAAGATATTCTATATTGAGCAATATCATTATAATCAAAAATATAGATACTAAAAGATGGTGTAATATTTCCATGAGAAGTAATTTTAGTAGTGAATTTTTGTTGAGTTTGTTTATCAAAGATTGTAATATATTTTAAATTTTTCGGAAGATGTATAACCTCCTTTTGTGTAACAGATGATTGTGAAATAATTATTGTTTTTTTTAAGTAATCAAGTTCTACCCCATAACTTGTCCTACTGTTATAAGCTTTAGTAGCATATGTTGTAAATAATTCATAAATTTCAGTTTTAGCCTTTATCAACTCCTCCCTTTCTAAAGATTTTTTAAAGTAAATAAAACCAAAACTTAATAACAATAGAATTATACTAACTTGGAGTAATATATCTATGAAACAAAATCCTTTTTTGTTCTTCATCTGATAAAGCTTAGTAAGAGTATACCTCATTTTTTTAAATAATCAAGAGAGAAAACAGAAAAAATTAAAAGAGAAAAGTATATTTTTTAAAATGCATAGAAAAAAAGAGAAAAATAAAGTATAATATTAAAAAATATAGTAAAAGTTTGGAGGAAATTATGGTTTTAGCAGGAAATAAAAAAGCCTACTTCGATTATTTTATAGAGGATAAATTTGAAGCAGGAATAGAATTAGTAGGAAGTGAAGTTAAATCAGCTAAAGCTGGAAAAGTAAGTATAAAAGAATCTTTTATTAGAATAATAAATGGAGAAGTTTTTATAATGGGAATGTCTATTGTTCCTTGGAGTTTTGGAAGTGTTTATAATCCAGAGGAAAGAAGGGTTAGAAAATTATTACTACATAAAAAAGAGATAAAAAAATTACATGAAAAAGTTACTCAAAAGGGATATACAATAGTTCCATTGGATGTTCACCTTTCTAAAGGTTATGTGAAACTTTCTATTGCACTAGCTAGAGGTAAGAAAACTTATGATAAGAGAGAAACTATTGCTAAGAGAGATGTTCAAAGAGATATCCAAAGAATGACAAAAATTAGATAGAAATTTTTTTCAAAATATGATATACTAATGTGTACAATTGAATAATGGGGATGCAAAGGTTTCGACGGGGTTATGAGGTTATAGGTAGCATGCCAGGGTGACCGCTGTGAGAGGTCAACTCATCGTTTAGATGGAAATAGAAATTACGCTTTAGCTGCTTAATTAGTCAGCTCACCTTTGAACTCTCTCTTCTGTAGGAGAGCTCTAACAAGGTGTTACCAATATACAGATTACCTTTAGTGATTTCTCTAAGCTTAAAGGGACATTTTAGAGGATAGCTTCAGTCAGCCCTGTCTGTGGGAGTGGCTGTTGCGAAATCTAATAGCAGACTAAGCATTGTAGAAGCCTATAGCGCTGATAATTTCGGACACGGGTTCGATTCCCGTCATCTCCACCAACCTTAGCAGGTGTCAAACCTGGAAAAATTCTAAGTTCTAAGGCTATTGAGTCACGATGAACGACAATTTTTTTTACAAAAGTTTGGATTAAAATTTTAAGTAAATTTTCATCTTTAGAATCTAGGTTCTTACCTAATTCAATAAGATGATTTTTTATTTTTTGTTTATCCATAAATTTAGGGGCATCTGTATATTTAAATCTTTCTTCTTTTAAGTTTAATATTTCCATATCAATCTCTCCTTTTTTATTTCTATACTCATAATCTGAAATAGTTCCGTCTAATGTTAAATCTAATAATTTTTCAGCTTTTATTTTCAATTTTTCTAAGCTCTTATCTATTTTAATTAACTCTTTGTTAGAACGTTTAAAAGTATCTTGAACATAATCATATACTTTATCTGTAATTATTTCTATTTGTGAAGTAGAGAAAATATTTTCTTTTAATGTTGTTATTACTAAATCTTCTAATACCTCACGTCTAATGGGTGTATTTTTACAATCATTGACCTTATCTTTTCGATTTCTACATTGATAACCATATGAAACAGTTTTATTTCTATTGACTGATCTATATCCTCCAGAATAACTTCCTCCACATTCTCCACATTCACATAATCCAGTTAAAAGGTAAGGAGTTAATGCAGTTGAACGACCAGAACTACTTCTAACTTTCTTTTGTAACATTATTTGGACTTTTTCAAAATCTTCTTTGGATATAATAGCTGGTATTCCATTTTCTATTTTTATCTCTTTACCTGTAAGTTTTCCTTTCTTATCTTTCTTTCCAAAAATAAAGTTTCCAATATATTTTTCATTATATAGGGTATCTCTAATACTTATCTTTTTAAAAGGTTTCCCTAACTTATTTTTAAATCCTAAAGAGTTTAATTCATCTGCTATGTAGGCATACCCTCTTCCTTCAAGATACATTTTAAATATCAATCTTACAGCTTTGGCTTCTTCCTCATTTATTGTATAAGTCCTATCTTCTGTTAAATCATATCCAAGTGGTGGTATTCCCCCATTATGTACACACTTTAAAGCATTTTCTTTTTGTCCTTTTCTAACTTCTCTAGCTAGATTAAGGGAATAGTACTCATTCATTCCAGTTAATACCGATTTTAAAATTACAGCCTCTGGTGAATCATTTAATTGCTCTAAAACAGATATAAGTTTTACTCTATTTTCATTTAGCTTTTTTTCATTAATAGCATGGTCATATCTATTTCTTGCAAATCTATCAAACTTATGTACTATTACATAATTAAATTCCTTATTCTTGGAATCTTCTATCATTTTTAAGAACTCTTCCCTATCATCAATAGAAGTTCCAGATATAGCTTCATCTTTATATATTTTAATTAGGGTGTACCCTTCTTTTCTGCAATATTCCTCTATTGCTCTTACTTGAGCATCTATACTCTCTGTCCTTTGATTATCTGAACTAAATCTACAATATGCTACTGCTTTCTTCATATTTTACCTCCATAATTTTTACAATTTTATTATTTTAAATTTGAGAGAGGAAAGTTTCCCTCTCTCACTCCAAGTATTTACATCCCAAATAAATCTTTGACTAATCTAGATATCAAAGTATTGCTATCTATTTCCTCTTCTTGAATACTTATATATACTTCTTTCTTGATTATCATTTTTTTCTTAACCTCTTCTATTTTTTTAAGTTTCATAATTTTATACCTCCATTACATGATTTCATTATTATGATATATAATTAATCAAAAATTAATTAGAGAATAACTTTTTATAATATTATATTGTCCAGATTTCTCTATATTTCCAGTTAAATAATTAAACATAAGATTACTCTTTTCAAAGTTATTTGTAATATTCAAAGAATGTCTTAATTCTCCAATTCCCATTTCTTCAAATTGATAATTCATTTGTTTTAAATAATTTATCTCTAATTTATTTATTTCTATTCCCACTGTATCAAGTGGAATTTTTCTTATTGCAGTTCCCTCATTTATAAATATTCTATGAGGAGTATATACATAGCTACCCTCTAAATTAAAATAAACATTTTTAATGTTATAAGGATAAAAACTGATATTTCCTAATTCTCTCTTTTCTATTATCGCTATTTGGTTATTTACTGTTTGACGAGTTTGAATAGCAATTACTACTAGAAAGTTTAATATTTTTTGAGAAAGATTATTATTTTCTATATACACTTCAGGATATAAAATTTTTAATAGTCCTTCTAAAGTTTTAAAAATAGCATTCTCTTCTCTAGAACTATTAAAAGATAAAGGTAAATCAAACTTTTTTAAGAGTTCAGAAATATTAATTTCTTTTTCTCTTAGTACTGGTAAAACATTTTTAAATATATCTATAAACTTCTCATCCTTACCATTTTTATTTAACATCAAAGAATCAAAAGTACGACAACCATAAGATGGAAGTAAACTGTCAATTCTACTTAAAAATGCTGTACTATCCTCATTTTTATCAATTATAGTATTAGAAAATATATTAATTCTATCTTTAAATATTCTATTAAAATCAACAATAATTTTGGGATTTCCTAATAAAATAATTGAGTTACTAGATTTTTTATTACCTTTTCCAGCTTGAATAGTTCCTTCGTTTTTATCCCCGTTTTTATAAACTTGGACTGAAGTTATTACTTCTGGATCATTCACCTTTCCTATTTCATCAATTATATAAGCTATATCTTCAGAGAAAAAATCACCTTCTTTTCCATTCCGTCCATCTATAAATGCAGTACTCCTAGTTACACAATTAGTATATAAGTTAAAATCTAGCATAGAGTATACATGACTTTTTCCTATTTCTCTCTTTGAAATATCTACCATTAAATATTTTTTTTCGACTAAAGGAACTAGTCGTAGTAAGAATACTATTTTTTCTATATATAGTAAATTATTTGGTTCAAGTCCAAATTTTGAAAGGAGAAAATCTATTCTAGATCTAACTGCTCTATCAGTATTAGAAATCAAATTACTCCAAATATTAAATATGTCTTGATAAGCATAAATTTTGAGATAATGAACTGTAAAAACATCTAATTCTGGAGTATATCTAATTTCTCCTTCACAGGTATAAGTACCTGTTTTTATATTTAGGTAAAACTCTTTTTTTATTTTATCTGGTAGTGGGAGAAATAGGTCTAAATTACTATCTTTAATTTTAAGAGTTATTCCATATTCTTTAGTGTAGGTATCAGTATTTATAAAAGCTTCAAAACTATTATTACTAGATACCATTTCATCATCATAACGTAACTTCTTCTCTATGGAAGAAATAAATATTGGAAAGGAAGGTTTATTTTTAGCTAAATCTACTATTTCATATGGTAGATTCTCCTTTTTTTCTTCTCTTTCCATTAATTTTAAAACTATCTCTTTGAAAGCTTTCCCATCCATTTTTTCTATTGTTTCTTTTATTATATTATCAGAAAGTGTTGTCATTTAATTTTCCTCCTCTTTATTGTATCTATTTTTTTGTGGGAAATCATTTTTATTAAGCTTTATCCCATCTTTAGCATTAAATATATTTCTAGTTTTTTCTGCAGTTCCTACGATATCAAATACTTCCCAATAATAAGGTTCTATCTCCTCTTTTTTTATTGGACAATTTAAGATGGTTTCAAAGATTTTTTTCTTATCTTCATCTGATATGCTCTCAGAAGTATTTTCTTCTATTACATTTTTTAATTTTATTTTCCACTGCTCTACTGATATCTGATTTTGTTGATCAGTTTCTTTTTTTGTAAGTAACAAATTCTCCTTAAAAGCTTGAAATTCCTTTTCTGATTGAATTTGAATAAAGTTTTCTTCTATATATTTCAATTTGTCTTGCCCTTCTAATATATTTAAACTTTTACTATTAATAATTCCTCTGCCTAAAACAACATAATTAGAATTTTCTAAAAAAAATGCCAGTTCAGAGGACTTATATACTTTTCCATATAACAATTGCAAACAATTAAAATTATTCAATACTGAACATAGTTTTATTAATTTTTCTTTTTCGATTTTTTCCATTACTTCCTCCTTATTAATACTTTTATTTCACCAGTAAGTAATTTAATATAAGTTTTTTTGCTTTATTGAAAGAATAAATTTTGTTATAATTAGATAATAATTTCCTAATTAGAATTTATTTTTTCTAATCATATTTTACAAGAAATATTTTAAAGGAAGTGAATGTCTTTTTATTATTACAAAAAAGGGGTAATTTTAATGAAACGTATTTTTTTTTCTACAAATAATAATAATACATTTGTTAATGGAATAAATGGCAAAATAACAGAATTAACATTAGTGAATTTTAATCTTAAAAGTGTATTTTTTGAAGAAAAAATTATTTTAAAAGAAATAGGAGTTTTAGGAGATGATTTAAATAAAATGGATATAGAAAATTTATTAAAAGAAATGTATTTAAAAACATATGACTATAACTTTATTAAATTAAAGGCAGAAAAATGTAGTTTAATTTTAAAAGATGGCTTCAAAAATTTTTTAAAAAATTTTGAAAGTGAATTAATGTCAAATATTCAAAGTGAAAAAATTGAAAATATAGATATAGATAAAGAATATAATAAGGTCATGGGTTATCAAACCATAACAATAACTAAAGAAGAGCTAGATAAAAATAATTTTAGTAATAATCCTTGGGAATCATCAAATACTTTAACTGATGAAAAAATAAAAGAAATATATAACAAAACAAGAAAAGAATTTGAATTTGAATTAGAAAAGCGTAAATATGAAGTTGAATTAGAATTAGAAAAACAAAAAATAGAAAAAATTATTTTAAAGTCTTTATATTATTTACAAGTTGAATTATTAACTTTGGAAGAATTAGAGGAATTAATTAAAATATATGATGAATATATTACTAAAATAACTAATAGTTTTATTATAGAATATAGTAATTTATTAGTACGATGTATAATTCACTCAATTTGTATTTTAGAAAAGATATATATAACCAATTTAAGATTAAAAAGTACTATTAAAAATGAATTTAAAATATTTAGAATTTTGAGTAAACAGTTGAAAGTAGTTCAAATTAAATATGAGGTATTAGAAGAAGAATTAATAAAATGCTTATTATTTAAATTAGAAGATGAAAACTATACTTTTAAAAGTATATCTCCAAGTTTTTATTTAACAACTCCACTTAGAATGAGTTGTCTTTCATATGTTCAAACAATAATTACTTTAGATGAATTAATAAAAAAAGATAAAAAATTAGATAAAGTTTTAAAAGATTCTTTTACAAGTCAAAAAGAATACAATAAATATTTATCAGGAGCCAAACTTCTCAATGATTCATCAATAAAAAATTTTTCAGAAGTTTACTTACAATATACCGAAGATACTACTCAATATATTTCTAATTTATATTATATCTATTTTAAATACAAAACAAGAGATAGAATAAAAAATAACTATTCTGATAAAGCAATTACTTTTTATGAAAAAATGAATATAGAAGACTATATATATAAAGAAAAAATATTAAAAAGTATAGAATTAATAAGACATCAAACTATTAAAATAAATATTATTTTGAGTGAAGTTGAGAACTTTACAAGAAATATAGGAAAAGACTTTATTATACACTTGAATGAAAAAATGATATTAAAAAATACTCAAAAGCTATCTTTAAATCTTCATACAAATAAAGTTATAGATAGTAAAATTATAAAAGAGCAATATATTTCTACTTCAAGAGAAACGTTAAGCAAAGAAATTTTAAGAGAGAATAATCATTATTGTTTAGTGAAATTTTTAGAAATAAAAAATGTAGAAAATATGAACTTTTATATTTTTGAAAGTCAAATTTTATTAGGAGATTTTTTTGCTAATTCCGATATAATATGTACTCATGTTTTTAATTTTATTTTATTAGAAAATGACTTTAATGTAGTAGGAAAAGTCTCAGCCATTAATTATTTATTTTAAAAATAATTATATATTATAGAATGCAACATAATAGTATAGCTATAAAACAAATTTAAGCCTAGTTCTTATGAGCTAGGTTTTTTATATTGCAAAGGAGGAATTAGATATATTAGGAACAATTGGTGGAATTTTAGTTATAGTAGGGACTACTATTAAGGCTATTGATGATTTAACAAATAACAAATAGGAGAGTGAAAATATGAAAGCATATGAGATTAAAAATGCTATGATTGATACCTTGGATATCTTTTTAGAAAGTAATCAAGATGAGATGGACAAAACGAACTATGATGATGTGATGGAGTACTTAAGAGAAGAGCTAGAGAGCAAAAGTTCTAATATAGTAAGATACATTAGAAACTTAGAGCTAGAGAATGTAGTAGCTAAGACTGAAATAGATAGACTAGAGGAACTTAAAAAGAGTAGAGAGAAGAAGATAACTTCACTAAAGGGATATATCAAGGGAATCTTACTAGAGCTAGATAAGAAAAAGATTGAAACTGATCTAGGTAATATCAGTCTAAGGAAAACTACGAGTGTAGAAATAATAGATATATCTAAGATACCTAAAGAATACTTAGTTATCAAAGAGGAAAAAGCACCATTAAAAACTTTAATAAAGGATAGCTTAAAGAAAAATATAGCAGTTAGTGGAGCAATCCTTAAGGAGGATTATTCATTATTACTGAAATAAATTTGAGGATTTTTAGGGGAAAATAAAAATCTTAATTAAGGATTTCAAAGGAAAATAGGAATCCTAGGGAAAAATCTTAAGGAATTAGGAAAATCTTAGGAATGATGAAAGTAGCATAAATTCTAACTTTCCTAATTCCTATCTAGGAAAAATATATATAGTTTTGGCAAAAAAGTATAGATTTATACATACTTTAGGAGGGAAAAGTATAAAATGGAAAATAAGAATTTATTGAAAATAATTGAAGGAATAAAAGAAAATATAAATGATAAGATAAAAGATTTCTTAGAGAACTCACAAGAGCTAAAAGATTTTATAGAATTTAGGAGAAAGAACTTCTATAACTACAGTATTAGAAATAACATTTTAATTTATAAGCAAGATAAGACAGCTACTATGGTAGCTAGTTTTAAAAGATGGAAAGAGTTAGGATATAATATTAAGAAAGGAGCTAAAGCTATTCAAATTCTAGTACCATTAATTAGTAAAAAGATAGTTGATGGGAAAGAAGAGCAACATGTTTATGGATACAGATATGCTAATGTATTTGATATAAAAAATACTATAGCCACAGATAAAGCGGTAGCTATTCCAGAGATTGATACTAGGATGAAACGAGGGGAGAGTAAATATAAAATAACTGAATTATTTAAAAAATCTAAGGAAATAGTAGAGCAGTATCTTCCAGTTAATATAGTTAAAGAACTTCATGCTAGAGGATGTACTGATGGAAATACTATTAAACTTAGAAAAGATAAATATGCAGCTATGAGTGGAACTTTAATGCATGAGTTCACTCATTATCTAAATCATTTCAAAGAAGATGTCAAAAGTCAAAATCAAGAAGAAGTAGAAGCAGAGATAGGAGCCATGTTATATGGTTCCTATTTTAATTTGGATATAAGTGGGAAGTATAAGTACATAGCTTTATGGAAAAGTAAGGATGTAAGATTAGATGAAGCATTTGATGTAGCTCTATCATCATTTGAAGAGTTGCTATATGGAAGTATTGATAAAAAAGGATTAATAGATTTAATAGAAGGAAACGAGGAGGCATAATTATGTTAAGTACAAAGAGAGTTATTAAAATATTGGAGAAGTTAATAGCAGAGATGGAAAAAATCAATGTAAGAAAGGTTATAAGTATATCATTATCTGAAACTAATAGAAATATTCCAAAAGTTCCAAAAACTGTTATAAAGGAAATGTTAGAAGAAGTAAAGCAAAAGAATAAGACTAATCTATCAATTATAGATATTCCAGATGATGATTCAAGATACATATTTCAAGATATTTTAAATGGGAAGCTAGTTGTTAATAATCTAGCTAAAGAAATAATCATAGGAGTAAGAATTTAATTAAAAGGAGAGATAGAATGAGAACTATATTTATGACACCACTAGTAAGACACGATTTAGATGTAAGAGCATTATTAATGGTTGTATCAGCTTTAAGATTAAAAGAAGAAAAGGAAGAGAGTGAAGGTTTAGATCCATTTCAAATATTTGAGTTCAAAGATAAAAAGATGACTAATAGGCAAGAGGAACCGAAGGATAAAAAAGAGTTTGAATTAAGTTATGAAGTTAAGGAGTGTAAAGTATGGGCAGTATTAGGACTAGATGAAGTAGTAGGAGAATATTGGACTATTATGTTTCCGAGTGAATATTAAAAGGAGGATTGAGAGTATGGATAAATTGTTAGAGAAGTTAAGAGAGCCATTTGCTAGGGAGGAATTAGAATTTAGAGTTGGAGCAGTAAATAAGGATAAAATGGAGGGATTGGCTCTTGCTTATGTACAAGCAAGAGCTATTCAAAATAGATTAGATGAGCTATTTGGAATAGATGGATGGACTGTAGCATATAGAGAAGTATCAGCAGGATTTATTTGTTCTCTATCTATCAAAATTAATGATAGATGGATAACCAAAGAAGATGGAGCCAGTATGACAGAGTATGAAAGTATAAAGGGGGGAATTTCAAATGCTTTTAAGAGAGTAGCAAGTAGTGGATTTGGAATAGGAAGATATTTATATAAAGCTAAAAATAAATGGTATCCAGTAAGACAACAAGGCAAAGGCTATGTATTTACAGTAGAGCCAGAGTTGGAGCTTGAGGATAATAACCTAACATTTAAAAAATTAGAAGCAGAGAAAGACGAACCTAAAGTAGTAGGAAGTACTAAGATAGTAATAGAGTTTGGTAAATATAAAGGACTTACATTACAAGAGATATATGATAAGGATATTAACTATATCAAATATCTAAGAGCCAATGCTAAAGATAAGAAGATATCACAAGCATGTGCAGAGTTAATAGCATAATAGGAGATGATGAGAAGTGAATAATTATCAAAAGTTATTAGATGAATATATAGAGTTTGAAGAGGAAACTTTGGAAAAGGATAGTAGAGAAGTTTATACTATGGCAGAGCAGATAAAGTTCTATACTGATATTATGAATTATCTTGAGTATGGAGATATAAAGATAAGAGATTTAGAAAAGATAAAATCTCTTAAAGACTTATACTATTTCTATATGGAAAGTGATGGGTATATTGTAGGAAGATTTGAAGATACAGAAGATTTCATAGAAGCATATATAAAGAGATTGGAGGAGAACTAATGGATAGATTGACAGAGGAATATTTAAAATTTAAAAGCTCTATACTAGCACTAAATAAGGAAGAGATATTTGAGAGAGCCTTTAAAATAGTATTCTATAATGAGATTTATAGATACTTCAAGAATACTGGAGCTAGTGTTGATAAGGATATGAGTATAGCTAGTTTATATAACTTCTATATCAAGTACGAAAGTTTAAATGTAAATAACATTGAAGAGATAGCAGAGTTTTTAAATGTATATAGAAAATATGTAGCATAAAGAGGAGGAATTAATATGTTAGGAGTAGTTGGAGGAATATTAGTAGCAGTAGGAACAGCAGTAACAGCTATAGATGAGATTATAAATAAGAAATAAGAGGAGTGATGAAAAATGAAGTTTTACTTACATATGGCAATAGCAATAAAGAATAAGAAAAAACCAAAATTATCTGAATATACAATAAATGAATATGATACATTTCAAGAAGCTTTACAAGCATTTCAAAGAACATTTTCAATATATGATGATAGAGAATTACTTAGCTTTAGATATATCAATGAGAAAGAAATAATTGGTAGACTTAGTACATCAAAGAAAAGTCTATCTCCAAAGGTAAAGAAGAATTTACTAACTGGAAAGTATTTCCTATCTTTTAAAAGAGCAGAATGTAAATATCTATGTAGTAGAGATTATTCTGATAGGATTAGACTATGGCTATGGCTCACATCGTAAAAGCTATATAGTAATGGAAACTAACTATAAGAAAGTAGCACAAGAGTATGAAGAATATATGAAGAGATTTGAAGATAAGTATAATACTTATTATATGGAAGATAATATAGATGACTAGTGATGAGGGCTCCTATTAAGGAGTCCTTTTACTTTATTGGAGGAAACTTATGAAGAAGATATTAAAATTTCTAAAGTGTAAAGATAAAGAGGAAGTTATATATAAAATGAGAAGTTACGAAGGAACACAAGAGATAGAGGAATTAAAGGAGCTTATACACTATATAAGCAAAGAAGGAATAAAAAGAAGAGATTTAACTACTATAAAGAATAAAGAGAATTTGCTCGAGTTTTTAAAGATAAATCTATCTCCAAGATATAATGAAGAGTTTAAAATACTATTTTTAAATAATGCTAATAAACTTATAGCTGAAAAGACACTGTTTTATGGAACTATAGATAAATCAGCAGTATATCCAAGAGTAGTATTAGAAGAGGTATTGAGATATAACTCGGCAGGAGTAATATTAGCACATAACCATCCAAGTGGAAATCTTAGACCAAGTAAACAAGATATCCAATTGACTGAAGCTTTTCAAGAATTATTAGAAAGAATAAATGTAGTGGTATTAGACCATGTAATAATAGGAAATGATGAGTATTTTAGCTTTAAAGAAGAAGGTTTACTATAAAATGTACTCATAGTGAGTACGTTTTATAGTGTAAAAAAGTTAATAAACCATTATTAAATAAAAGGTCTTGATTTGAAAAAATAAAAAAAATGTTCCTTTTTTGCCTTTTGGAAAAAGTTGTATAATTATACTAATAAGGAATAGTAAGGAGGAAGCATGTGAGAAGGAAGGTTAGAGTCACATTTCCTAAGCTTGTTCAAGAAGTTTTACAAACAGATAGAGAGTATTTTGGAATGAAGGGAGAAACTTTATTTAATCTTATAGTTGAGGGATTAGGATTTGAAAGAGGATTAGAATTAGGATTAGACACAGTAGATGAGAAAAAATCAATTATATTTTCTCTTAATGAAAAAAATACTAAGCTTTTTCCTGATATGCTTAAATTAAGTCATATTGAAGAAGAAGGAGTATTTTTAAAAAACTTATTTATAACCTATGCTAATTTACACCCAAGTATAAGACAGAAAATACTTTTTAAACATTTATTTATACAGTTAGAACAAGCAGTAAAGAAGAAAAAGAAGATAAAGATATATTATCAAGGAACTCTTTGGGAAATAGTAGGAATAGCCTTAGAAAGAGATATATCAACGGGGTATTCATTTCTAAGAGCTAAAACTAAGGATAAGGAATACCAATTTGAAGTTAAATATATTGAATTTATAGCTTAAAAAATAAAAAGGGGGAATAAATGTATGATAAGAGATATTAATGCTCAAGTGGAAAAAGCTTTAAATGAAGTAGAAATGAGATATTCAAAAGGAATGAAATTTACTATTTATGACTTATTAGCAACTAAAGTATGTGAAAACGAAAGTAATTTTAGTACATATAAAAATAGATTGCAAGCTCAATTAAGTCCAAAAAGAATAGCTCAATTACATTCTACTAGAAATGGAATAAACACTTATATTAAATTATAATTAAAAAGGAGAAAAAAATGGAAAAATTTAAACTTATTTTAGCAATACTTTATATTTTATCACCTATTGATATCCTTCCAGAAGTTTTATTAGGACCATTTGGTTTACTTGATGATGGAATGGCATTACTTTATGCATTAAGTTATTTTTTAGAAGATAAAGGAAATAAAAAAAATATATCTTCTTATGACTATAAACCATATGAAAATAACTATAAACAAGTTTCAACAAATTATTCCTATAGTAACCAAGCTCAAAATAGTGAAGAAACAATAGTTATTACCGAAAAACCTAAAACTAGTAATATAAAATCTTGGATAATAGGAATTTTATTTTTAGGAGTAATAGGTGGAGGAATTTATTATTACTTACAAATCAAAAATGAAAATAAAATAAATTACTCTGAAACTATAAATAGAAATAGTATACCAAACAATAATATAGAAAAAAATATATCAATTGAAGAAACAGTGATAAAAAATATAAATACACCATCACAATCACAAAATATATCAAAAGAAGAAACAAAAAATTCAAATAAATATAATGGTTCAGAAAGAAATCAATTTATTATATTAAATGGAGAAGAAGTTTATATTGACGAAAATGGAAATATTATAAGAGAATAGGAGATAGATTATGAAAAAGATACTAATAATATTAACAACTTTTAGTTTAGTAGGATGTAGCAGTTTAGAAACATTAAATAGTAAGTTAGATGAGTCTATTGCTAAAACTTCAGTGAAAGATACTTCTGTTCCTCAATTTAAAAGAGAAGTAATAAGTTTTGCTCCATACAGTGCTGATTTGTCTAAAACATATTTTGAAGAGTTAAAAAGTTTTGCTTGGCAATTTAAAAGTACTTATTATTATAAACCAGAACATAAAATTTTATTAAAAGGATATATAGATTCTTTAGAAAAAGAAAAAGGATTTTCTAATTTAGGAAGACAAAGAGCTAATATGATAAAAGATTTCTTAATAACTCAAGGAGTGGATTCAAGTAAAATTCTTGTGTATGATTTAGGAGGAAAAGAATATTTATATTCAAATGAGACAATAATTGGAAAAGCTAAAAACAGAAGTGTAAAGATAGAAATTGTTAAATAGCTAATAAATGAACCTAGAAAAAATTCTAGGTTCATTTAAAATGATAATTTAGGGAGAAAAGCTATGGATTTAAGTAGAGCATATGAAATATTGAAAGTAAATCAAAATGATGATTTTGAAAAAATAAAAAAAATGTACAAGGAATTATGTAAAAAATATCATCCTGATTTATATCAAGATGAAAATATTAAGGAGTTAACAGAGGAAAAACTAAAAGAAGTTAATGAAGCATATGAAATATTAGAAAAATATTATAATGAAGAAAAGAATAAACCAATAACAGAATTTTTTACAGAATTAGACTCAGAAGGAAAAGAACTATATTTTGATAAAAAAACTAGAAAAAAAATAACAGGAAAAATTTTCTATGTAACTTTAGCTAATGGAAAAGGAATTTCAGAGGTAAAAAATGGATATAGAGAAGGATTAACTACTATTAGTTATGAAAACGGAAATGATGCATATAAAAAAAATTATGTTGAAGGAATAATTTCTGGAGAAGTTTTAACATATACATATGGAGAAAATCATGTTTACACTAAAAGAGAATGTTATCTTAAAGGAATAAAACATGGAAAAGAAGAATATTTTTCTTCAACAGATTTAAAATACTCTAAAAAAATAAAGGAATATAAACACGGGAAAGAAATAGATTTATCAGAAAATAATTCTATAATTTTAAAGATGGAAGATATAGAAGTTTTATATAAAGATGATTATAGAGAAGGAAAAGCAAAGTTATATTATACTGATGGAGTAGAGGAAGTAAAGTATATAAGAGGAAAAATAACAGGTTTTTCAACTTTTTATAGAGATAGTGGAGAAATAGAAAAATATTATTATTCACATGGAAGAAAGAATAAAGAAGTAATAAAAAGGCTAAGAAGTTACCCTATTGAATATATTTATAATTTTAAGTATAAAAAAGATAATAAAGAATATATTGTAGGGATTAAAAATGAAGAGTATATTTTTTATAATTGTTTAAGAAAAATTTATAATTTAAAAGATGAAATAATTATTGATAAAATTAATTTGAAAGATTCTTTCTATGAATATTTAGCTCTAAATGAAAGCTTATTATTAGAGTTTTCTGAAACTCTTCCACTAAATGAAATGAATTTTTCTCATGCTAAAGCAAACGATACCAATTTTGATTTATTAAAGGAATTAGAACCAGTGAATTTAGAAGATTTTGCAAGAAAAATTAGAGCTAGAGATATTGTGTTTAAATTTGATGATTTTAATAATGAAATAACTTCTGTATATATTACTAATGAAAATATAGATAATTTAATAATGAATACAGAACAGAAAATAGTTACTTTATTTTTAAAAGAATTTTATCCAGAATGTAAAAATTATAGTTTTTATGAAATACCAGCTGTATTAACTACAGAATATTGGATTTCTGTTTTTAAAGAAGCAATTGAAAAAGAAAATATTTCTGATGAATTAATTGAAATTTTAAATATCATATTAAAAGATGAAGTTGAAGTAATAAATCTATTAAATATATATATTGGTCTAAAATATAAGATGTATTCTTTTGTGATGGAAGCTATTGAAAATTTAAAAAATTTAGAAGAATATGATGAATATTATTTAGAAGAAATTTTAGAGGATATATTTAAAATTAAAAATATAGATGATATAGAAGATTTTATAATGTGTTTAGAATATTTATTGAATCATCAAAAAATAGAAGTTGATATAACTCAAGATAATCTAATGGATCTAAAATATATATATGAACAGATTAGTAATTTTATATTTGAAATAGAAAAAAATAAAATTTTTATTTCTTATAAAGATGAAATTAATAATTCTATAAAAGAGTTAAAATTATTTAATTCTAAAATTAAAATTTTAGAAGAAGAAATAGATAATGAAAGAAAAAAGAAAATGGAATTAAAAATACAAGAATTAGAAAATTTTCTTTTAAATTTAAAATTAAATTATTCAGAAATAAATATAGAAAAAGATAAAAATGATATTGAAAATATAGAGAAAAAAATAGAATTTATATCTGAATTAAAAAATGATGAATTAGAGATAATTAATAAATTAGGCTTTATCAAAAAATTTAGTTTTGATAAAAAAAATATTTATTCCCAACAAAAGGAAGAAATTAAAAAAACTTTAATAGAAAAATCTAATAGCATTAAAGAAGATAAAAAAAATAGACCATTAGGTACATTGATATTTACTATTATAGCTGGTTATTTAGGTATAAAAAATTTAGGTTTTCTTTTAGGAATATTAACTATAGTAGGAACTCCTATTGTTCTTTTTTTCTTTTATTCTGATGAGGATAAAAAAAATCAAAAAGAGTTAGATGAATTAAAAAATTATGAAAAAAAATTAAATTATATTATAGATAAACTTAATAATATACTTAAAATATTAGAACCATTTTCTAATATTTTATATAATGATAATATTATTGAAGTTCAAGAAAATTTAACTGAAATAAAAAATATAAAACCAAGAAGTAAAAAATTTAAGTTGATATTTTTAATAATATTATTATTTGGAATAGGTTATTATTTATTAAAAGATAATATTACAAACTATTTATTAATATCAGGATTTGAATCTATCCCAAAAGTAACAAATGAAAAAATATTAAATCAAGATATAGCAATAGAAATTACTGCCTACGATAATGAAAAATTAGAAAATATCTCAAAAGGATATCCAATTAGATATTCTTCTTTCAAAAAAAAGGATAAACAATTTGGTAAGAAATATGTATATTTTATGTTTTTTGGAAAAGATGGATATACATATAGAATAGCTTGTTCAAGAGAAGGTATTTTATCAATGGAAGTATACGCTGGTTCTGGTAACTTTTTGTATTATGTCATTCCAGATTTAGAAATACCTACAAATATATTTTCTTATAATATTGAAGATGATGAATTTAAGTTATTAGATTTTAAAAATATGAGTACATTTGATAGAGAAAATGTTAAAGCTATAAAAGAAATATTAAGTATATTTAAAGAGTTTTTAAAGAATGATATTTCTTATTATGAGAGAGTGTAATTAATTTTGTGTATTTACCCTCCTTGATTATTAGAAATTAAATTAGTTAGTAGAGACTGAAGAAATTAGATGTTTTTCAGTCTTTTTTCTTATCCATTTTCTCATATCTTAACATCTTATTGTATATATTATTTAGTATATTTATATATAATATATATTATTAAATTACATTTATCCTTTCCCTTCTACATATTATTATTTATTATTTTAAAGATTTTTATTAAAAATTGATGAATAAAAACTTATTTAAAAAATAATTATATATAATGACATGTACAAGCTAAGAGAAATAATATTATTTATAATATTATTTCGATATAAATTAATATAACTAATCTTATATGATAGATATAAAAAACTTTAGAGTAATTTTTTTATTTTCTCTAACAATACTAATGTACATGTAGAATGGAGGGATAACTATGAAAAAGAAATTGTCATATAGAAAATCTAAGAAAGGAATTGCAGAACAATATAATATATCTATCAATCAAGATATAATTAGAAGTATGGGTATAACTGAAAAGGATAGAGAAGTTACCTTATTTTATGATAATAGAATTAATGCTCTTATTATTAAAAAATATATAGGAACAGATTAAAATCTTTATACTTAGAAATTGAGAGGGAAACCTCTCTTTTTTTATATATAACAACATACATGTATAAGATATAACTTAATTAAATATTTTAATGAAAAACTAAAGAATATATCTAACAATATATATGTACATATTTAAAAAGTAATAAGATAGTAAATTAACATTTTAAACTATCAAAACTACTAATACATATATAAAAAAACTAATTTACTATAACAAAAAAGTGTAGATTAGAGAAGAATTTATTCTTCAATGTTATTACAGCCCTCTTCATACTTCAGGGGTACTGTAAATATGGAATTATTTATGCTAGTTTAAAATGGTGTAAATATTGGTCTAAAATCCCCATTTTATAGCCTAAAAAGGCTATTTTAGGGGATTTTTTTATCTTTTTTAATCAGTGAGTGCTGAATTCATTGAAAGTGAAATGAAGGCACTCACTGAAATATATTAATATTTTATAATAAAATGGAGGAATTATATGGATACAATAGAAGTAAAATTTAACTTCAGAGGGAATCCTTTATTAGAAGAGATTGAAAGCTTTAAAAATTATGTAAGTTCTTTAACAAGTCCAATGGGATATCGTTATTGTGATTTCTTGGAAGTGTCTAGAACAGAAGAAGGAAAACTAGGTGCTATTTTTAAGATATCATATCCTAGATATTTTAATGGGGATAACTCTTACTTAATTACTACAAGAAAAGAGTGCTTTGAAGTTCAAAACCACCTCATAAACTCTATACTCTGTGATCCTTTTTTTAGAGTAATAATTGTAGATGTTAAATTAGCAAGAGTAGATATCCCATTTACTTATTATATGAAAGAAGATATGGAGTTTCATAGCTATATTAATGCCTATAAAATATTCGCTTTAGTTTATAATACTCAAAAGGCGAAGGCTAGAGCAAAGGGATATGTAGACTTACTAGAGGAGAAGTATGAAACAGTTGTATATTCTGATAATGGTAAGACAAATAAGTCATCAAATGATAGATTAATGATTTACAACCAATATCAAAATCTAAAAACAAAACTAGGAGAAGAAAGACTAGAGGAAATAATAGCAAATTATCAAAATTTAAAAAGAAGAATGAGATTAGAAGTCTCTAAAAGAATAAGAAGGAAAATATTTTCATTGGAAGATTTTAAAAATTTTGATATTTTAGGAGAATACTTTGATGATTATAAAAATTATATTCTTGAAAATGTATTGAATAGGGAGATAATAGAAAACTTTTATAATGAGAATGCAAGGAATCTTTCTGAGTTGTTATCTCAAAAAAGAGCTTTAGGAAACTTTAATTATGAAGTATTCATCCTTAAAAACTTAAATAACATATATGATTATGAAATACTAAGAAGAGCAATAAAAATGGGAATAGACAATCCTAAAACAAGAGAGAGTGCTATTACAAAAGTAAGAAAAATTCTTAATGAATATCAAAAAGAAGAAAGAATAATTATAATGGATACTTACAAAATTATTTGTGAAATGGGAAAATATATAGAAGGATTAAGGATTCAGTAATAAAAATACTTTTTTTTTTATGATATATAGCTGATAAAAAAATAGGTAATGACATTATGGCATTACCTATTTTTATAATAGTGATAATATTTCTGATGATATTTTTTAAAATTTCTAATCGTTTTATATTTTATTTTGATTTTTTATTTTATATATCTCTTATATTTTTATTATATAATCATATATTATAATATTATGATATAATAATGATGATAATATATAATAAGGAGAAAAAAGGAAATGGAGTATTCATTTACACAACTTGAGAAAGAATTTAAGAGATTAGGAATAGAATTAACAGATGAAAAATTAGTAGAATTAAATATGTTATCTAGTGATGGAGAGATAACTTATGAAGGAAAATTATTATCAGACCAATGTACTCATGGAATAAAACTTATAGATTATATAGATGATGGGAAAGTAGAAGTGGTTATTGGTTCTTTAATAGCTCAATACACTCTTATAAAAGAAAAAATGAGTAAAGTATCAACAGAAATGAAATATCCTGCAAAAGCACTATTAGAAGCTCTTAAAAACATGATTCTACATAGAGATTATAGTTATAATGGAGATTCTATCATAAGGATATATAAAGATAGGGTAGAGTTTACCTCTTTAGGTGAGTTAATAGGTAATTTAACAGTTGAAGGAATAAGGTTAGGGATATCAGTACCAAGAAATCTTAGTCTAATGAAAGTGTTTCAAGAAGTAGTTTTTACTAAAGGGAATGGAGAGGGAATCCAAGAGATGTTATCAGCATATAAGGAATATAAAGTAAAACCAGTATTTAAATCTATTGGTGGAATATTCCAAGTTATTCTACCTAAACCAGAATACACAGTTAATGGTAAGGTTATAAGTGATAAATATAGAAGAGTATTAGAGTTTATGGAGAAGAGAGGAACAGTAAGCAATAAAGAGATACAAGAACACCTAGAACTTAAAAGTACAAGTGTAGTGAACTATCTTAAAGAGATGTTAGAAGTAGAACTAATAGAAAAGATTAGAGAGGGGAGAAATATCAGCTATAAGATAAAAATATCAAAATAGTCGGAAAATGTGAGAATTAAGCTAAAAAATATATTAGAAAACGTGAAAAATTATAAATTTAAAGTTGAATTGCTATCAATGATAGTATAGGATATTATTGTGTTAAGATGTGTTAGATTAGTGTTAGGATTGATAGAGTAGTAGAAACATAAGGAAGAAATGTTAGTTATAAAATAAAATAGGGATTTTCTTTATAGTATGGTATAATAAATATCATATATCTAAAAGAAAGGAGAGTAATATAGCTATGAAAAAAATACCTATTGCAGTAGAGGAGTTTAAAAAAATAATTGAAGAAAATTATTATTATATAGATAAGACAAAATTTATAGAAGATGTATTAATTGATGGAGCAGAAGTAAAGTTATTTTGTCGTCCTAGAAGATTTGGAAAGACACTTAATATGTCTACGCTTAAATATTTCTTTGATATAGAAAATAAAGATGAGAATAGAAAATTATTTAATGGTTTATATATAGAAAACTCTCCATTAATAAATGAGCAAGGGAAATATCCTGTAATATTTCTGAGTATGAAAGGAATAAGTAGTACTAAGTTTGAAGATGCTCTTGATAAAATTAAAGATAAAATTTCTAATTTATATATAAATTATTCTTTCTTAATGGAAGTTTTAAATGAATTTGAAATTGATAAATTTAGAGATATAGCAAAAGGAAATAGCAATACTGCACAATTAGAAAGTTCTCTCCTTTTTTTAAGTAAATTATTATATAAATACTATAATCAAAAAGTAGTTGTATTAATAGATGAATATGATTCTCCTATTATGAGTGCTTATGAAAAAGGATACTACAACGAGATGAGAGATTTCCTAAAATCTTTTTATGGAGATGTACTTAAAACTAATGAGTATTTACAAATGGGAGTACTTACTGGAATAATTAGAGTAGCTCAAGCAGGAATATTCTCTGACTTAAATAATTTTATTAGTTATACAACCTTAAATGATGAATATAGTCAAAGTTTTGGATTAGTAGAAGATGAAGTAAAAGCTATGCTTAGTTACTATAAGATAGGCTATGAAATGTTAGAAGTAAAAAAATGGTATGATGGTTATAGTTTTGGAAAAAGTGATATATACAATCCTTGGAGTATATTAAACTTTGTACAGTTTAAAGAATTAAAATCATATTGGATAAATACAAGTTCTAACTTTATGATAAGAGAACTTTTAGAACATACTGGAGAAGAGGGATTAAAAACTCTTGAAAGAATTTTTAATCAAGAAGAGGTAGCAGTAAGAATAACTGAGAATGTAAGATTTGGGAATAATCTATCAGCAAGTGAAGTATGGGAGCTTATGCTATACTCTGGTTATCTAACTATAAATGGTAGATTAGATGATGGGAGATACTTGGTAAGAATACCTAATATAGAGATTATGAATTTCTTTAAAGATGAGTTTTTAACTATTGTCTTTGGAAATTATGATAAAGTAGATAGATTAAGAGATGCTTTGAGAGATAAAAATATAGAGCAGTTAAATAAATCCATTGAAGAATTAGTTTTATATACAATGAGTTCACATGATATAACAAAATATTATGAAAATCCATACCATATGTTATTACTTGGATTTTTCTATGCTTTAGATGGTTACTATCTTCCTAAATCAAATATGGAAGCTGGATATGGTAGGGCAGATATAATACTATTTCCAAGAGATAAGACAAAAGCAGGATATATCTTAGAATTGAAAAGAGCTTATACTAAGAAACCAGAGAAAGAAATAGAAAAAGCTTTACAACAGATAGATGATAATAAATACTATATAGAGCTAGAGAGATATGGAGTAACCGAGATAATCAAGCTAGGCTATGTTTTTGATGGTAAGAAAGTAATAAGTAGCTATATTGAATAATAAAAAATAGAGGAGAGTAAAATCTTCACTATTTTTTAGTATAACAGGGGTATAATGTAGAATTTTCTGTGGACTTTAAATTATCGTTCTTATATTGAGTCTATTAACGATATTGAAGAAGTTCAAGCTATTATTTTAGATTCATATAATCAAAGAAAATAGTAATTTCTATGCCGAGGATTATAAATATTTTAATAAAATTATTAAACTAATGGATATAAAATTTAATTGTTTTATCGTATTATTTCTAAAAGCATTTGTTGTTTTTTTTATAAAAATATGATAGAATAATCGGTAAACAAAAAATAAGTTGTGGGAAGAAGGGAATATCATGGCTAATAATAAAAATATTGAGAAATTAACAACTTTAATAAGAGACGTATTATCAATTAAAGATTTTACTACGCTTGAAGATTGGCAAAATTCTATTTTAAGATTAGGTGGAGAATTAAGAGTTGATCCAAATTTTCCAGATGATGCATATATAACTAAAATGAGTGATGATCAAAACCCATATTTCTCAATTACAATTTCTCCGTATCATACTTTTGAAAGAATAAATTTTTCTTTAGCACACGAACTAGGGCATTTATTTTTACATATGTCTTATCTAGTAAATGATGAAGCTTGGAGAGAAATAGAAGTTGGAAAAAGCTATACAAGACTAGGTAGTGATTTATTAGAATTTCAAGCAAATGAATTCGCTGCTAATTTACTTATGCCCAAAGAAGAATTTTTAAAGCTAGCAATGGAAAATAGAAATGAAAATAATTTTTATAATATAGAGCCTTTGCTTGAGAGATTTAGAGTCTCAAGACAGGCTATCATTAATAGAGGAAGGTGGTTAGGAATATTTCCATGGTAGATGAAAGTATACTAATAACCAAAAGAGATGAATTAAAAGAAAAAATAAACAAAGACAAGAGTATAAAAAAAGATTCTTTTGATAATCTAAACTCAGAATATCCAAATATGGTTACAAAAAAATATGTGACTCTATTTTTTTCGTTTGATATAGTTAACTCTACACAGTATAAAACAATAGCTTTACAAAATTCTATTAATATAATTAGAGAAATATTTAGAGAAATTGAAACACTTATGGATGAAAATATACAAATTATGCAATACTGGAGAACTATTGGTGATGAAATCATTTTTTACTTAGAAGTTTATAAAATGGAAGAAATATTAGAAAGTATTGAAATTGTTTTTGCTATATTAAATAGAGTTCGAAAAGATATATTAAATGAAAAAATAAAATTAAATTGTTTTGACACTAATTATAGATATAAGTATCCAGAATTGATTTCTTTAAAAGCAACAGCTTGGTTAGCTATTGTTTCAGAAAATGATAGAGAAGCTCAAAATGTAAAATATAAAGTTGGTTATATGACAAATGATAAAAGATTAGAGTTTCAAGGGTATGATATTGATATTGGGTTCAGAGTTGCTGAATATACTCGTAATAGAAGATTTGCTTTAAGTTTTGAATTAGCATATTTAATTTCAAAATATGAAAGATATAAAGATAATTTAAAATTTATAGGTTATAGAAAAATGAAAGGTGTTTGGAATCAAAGAAAATATCCGATTATATGGTATCATAATAAACATCTTAAAAAATTGAAAGATGAAGAAAATTTAGATGATAATGATTTTATTTTAGAAGATTTCAATAAGAGTTTCTTTTATGATGAAGAAGAATTTTGTGAACTAACTAAGGAATATATAAGTTTGAATCAAGAGGTAGTTGATGAAAAAAATTCTCAAGAGATAACACACTTATTAGATAAAATATGTCAAAATCTGAATCTAACTAAAAAAATAGATGAAATTTATAAAACAATAAATGAAAAAAATCTATTAGTAGAAATTTAATAGAGGGTGAAACATTGGAATTTCATATTACTATTATCTGTTTAAATAAAAGTAGAGATAAAATTCATATGTTTCAAAGGCAAAATGATGTATATGATTTTGGATATGTAAAATTAGGATTAAACGATAACTTTAAGATTTCGGATATTTTAGAGATAGTAAAAAAAGAATACGAAGAGAAATTTGGAGTGGAACTTGAAGTTGAAGAAAATATATATAAATTATACAATTTAGATAAAGAAAATAAAAGAATATTAGGTTTTAGAATTATAGGAATAGTTAAAAATATAAGAGGAAAAATAACTCATGATAAATATAATAATTTAATTAAAGAAATTGATTTAAGTAATTATCATGAAATTTCATACCATAGAAATGCAAATGATTTTTATGAAATTATAACTGAACTTTTATCTAGGAGTAAAAAAAATGAGTAATGAAGAAAAATTAGAAAACTATTTAAAGGAAATTTTTAACTTAGTAAATTCATGGCTTACTTTTGCTGAAGCAAAAAATAGTGTATTATTATCTATATATTTAGGAATAATTTATACGTTTATCGATAAATTAGAAGATTCTCATAAATTATTTTCAACTCTTGTATTATTTTTAATTTTTATAGGGACTTTTGTTGTAATATCCTCATTTATACCTAAATTTACAATAAAATCTAAAAATAAAATAAAAAATAATCATATAAATAATTCAGTAGATATTTTTTATTATGATATTTCTAGTAATTATTTTACTAATGGAAACCCAGATGTAACAAAATATTTAGAAAGTCTTAAAAATAATTATTTGTTTCCGAATACCAGTATAAATTTTTCTAAACTACATAAAGATTATGCTACTGAAATTATTATCAACTCAAAAATAATTGTTTCTAAGTATGAAATTTTTAAAAAAGGATTAATAATTTTGATAATAATACTATCTTTATTAGGAATAAATAAAGTATGGCTAATTTATAATCAAGATGAATATTTTGTTACTTGTTCAAATAATATAATTTTAAGAGAATTTCCAGCTCCTAATGCTAATAAAAAAAATATCTTAAAGAAAAATGAAATAGTAAAAAAGATAGAAATTAACGATGAATGGATGAAAGTAGAATATAAGTCAGAAATAGGTTGGATTCATAAAAAATTATTAATAAAAAAATGATGAAAAACAATAATCAGGAGAACCATTTAAATGGCTCTCCATTTTCTAAGTTTAGGAGCAGTGATGGATATAGCTAATTTATGTTGACTTTCATCTCCACCAAAAAGATTTTTAAGACTAAAGTGGTGATAGCTTTGGTCTTTTTTTACAATACAAACTAAGAGAAAAGATTTACAAAAAATTTAAAGTATGATAAAATTTATATTGATAAAAAATTTTAGGAGGAGTTTGTCGATGATTGGAATAGGAATAGTAGGACTTCCAAATGTAGGTAAATCAACACTTTTTAATGCTATAACAAAAGCTGGAGCAGCAGAAGCAGCAAACTATCCATTTTGTACAATAGAGCCAAATGTAGGAATGGTAACTGTACCAGATTCAAGATTAGATGAGTTATCAAAAATAATCAATCCACAAAGAGTAGTTCAAGCAACAGTAGAGTTTGTGGATATAGCTGGACTTGTAAAAGGAGCAGCAAAGGGAGAAGGGCTAGGTAATAAATTCTTATCAAACATTAGAACAACAGCAGCTATTTGCCAAGTTGTAAGATGTTTTGAAGATGATAACGTAATTCATGTAAGTGGTTCAGTAGACCCTATAAGAGATATAGAGGTAATTAATACAGAATTAATATTTGCAGATATGGAAACTGTAGATAAAGCTATAGAGAAACATAAAAAATTAGCTATGAATAAAAATAAAGAATCAATGGCTCTTATGCCAGTTTTAGAGAAATGTAAAGCTCACTTAGAAAATTTTCAACTTCTTAAAACTTTAACTATGAATGAAGAAGAGTTAGAGTTAGTTAGAACTTACCAATTACTAACTTTAAAACCTATGATATTTGCAGCTAATGTATCTGAAGATGATTTAGCTACAGGAAATGAGTATGTAGAAAAAGTTAGAGAGTACGCTAAAGGATTAGGTTCAGAAGTTGTAATAGTTTCAGCAAAAGTTGAGGCTGAGTTACAAGAGATGGATGATGAAGAGAGTAAAAAAGAGTATCTAGAAGCTTTAGGAGTAGAAGAGGCTGGATTAAATAGATTGATCAGAGCAGGATACAAGTTATTAGGACTTCAAACATATTTTACTGCTGGGGTAAAAGAAGTAAGAGCTTGGACAATAAGGATAGGAGATACAGCACCAAAAGCTGCTGGAGAGATTCATACAGACTTTGAAAAAGGATTTATCAGAGCTAAAGTAGTATCATTTGAAGATTTTATAAAGTATTCTGGATGGAAGGGAGCACAAGAAGCTGGTGTTCTAAGACTAGAAGGAAAAGAGTACATAGTACAAGATGGAGATTTAATGGAATTTTTATTCAATGTGTAGAATAAAAAATCCTTTGTTAAGAAAAATTACTTGACAATATCTAAAAAAGTTAGTAAAATATCTAGGTGTACGATTGGAGGAAATTGTTTTGAAATTAGAGATTAAAGATTTTCAAAACCAGATTTTAGAGTTCGATTTTTATATGGAGAACATAGAAGATATTGAACTTGTAGAAAGAGTACATGTTATTGGAACAGCTGTAAATAACAATGGAAAAGTTGAAATAAGTGGACATTACTCAACAACATTAAGGGTACAATGTGTAAGATGTTTAAAAGAGTTTGATTTGAAATTAGAAAATGATTTTATGGGAACTTTTTTAGATGAGAATCAATATACTCAGTATTTAAAGAGCTTGAATACAGAGTGTGAAATTGATAAAAATGAGATTTATGATCCTATAGAAAATGGGATTATAGATTTAGAAAGTTTGGTAAGAGAGTATATATTATTAGATATGCCACCATACCCACAATGTGAGCCTAGTTGTGAAGATGATTCAGAAATAGAGAAACATAGTAATGATGGAATAGATCCACGTTGGCAACAATTATTGCAGATAAAAAATTAATTTTTAAATAAGATTGTAAGTAGGAGGGAAACTAAGATGGCAGTACCTAAGAAGAAAACATCTAAAGCTAAGAAAAACATGAGAAGATCTCATCACGCTTTAACTGGAACTGGATTAACAACTTGTGAGAAATGTGGAGCTCCAAGAAGACCACACAGAGTATGTCTTGCATGTGGAGATTACAACGGTAAACAAGTTCTAGCAGGACAAGCTGAGTAATTAGATTGTTTAATTAGATAAAAAAAGACAAGATAAGCTCTTGTCTTTTTTTATTATAAATTATATAAAAAAAATTTTAAAATTTTAAAATATGATGTATAATATA
>JAHLFN010000017.1 GCA_018883725.1 Candidatus Fusobacterium pullicola
TGAGCCAGGATCAAACTCTTCGTTCAATCTATTTAACTCAGTAAAATTTACTGATTATTTATTACACCAATTTATTGTTGTGTTTGCATTTATTGTCTTTCTCTATTCTGTTGCTAATGTCCTTATTTATTCATCTGTGCCGCTCTCTCGCGGACAAAGATTATAATATCATAAATAATATTTTTCGTCAACACTTTTTTTAAAAAATTTTATTCTTTATTTAGATAATAAACAACAAAGTATTAATTTTACTTTATTTTTAATAGTTTTTCCCTTGAAAGAATTTTATATTTTCCCTTTTCAACTCTCTCTATAACTCCCTCTTCTATAATATTTTTTATTACTCTTGAAAGTGATGGACGACTCACATTAAAGTATTCCGATAACTCTTTTATTGAATTATTGAAAATTATTATTCCATCTTTTTCATTTTTTAACATATATTCTACTAATTTTTGATTTATAGTCTTATTACTCAAACTTTCCCATAGATTTTTTGATAAAAACTGTGCCTTATTACTTATCTCATCTAAAAATATTTTTAAAATCTTACTGTTACTTTTTAGCAATTCAACTACTTCATTTTTTTCAATAAAAAGCACTTTTACTTTAGATTTAGCTACTAAATCTATAGGAAATTTATTTACATTTCCAAAAATAAATGCTGAGGCAACTATTCTTCCTTTTCCTAGTTCCTCTATTTTTTTAACATTTCCATCATCCTTCAACATCTCTGCTACCAGTATTCCTTCTAAATTGATATAAACACCATCTATATCATCACCTCTAAAAGCCACATACTCATCCTTTTGAAAATTTAAAATTTTATATCTACACTTCTCAATTATATTTTCAAATTCACTATCCTCTAATCTAAAAAATAGATCTGTATTTTTAATCAAATTTTTTTCTTTCAATTTCATATTCTCCTTATAAAATATTTATGATATAATATCTTTTAAATTATTATATCATTAGTTTTAGGAGTTTAAAATGAAAAAATTTATTATTCTTTGCCCAGCTTGTAAGAAAAAAATGAAGATTTCTGATAAATCTGCAAAATATAAATGCCCTCACTGTGGAGAAATATATAAGTATAACTTTCCTAAAAGAGTTTTTTATAATATAAAAGATATTTTCGATGGTATTGGTCAAACTTTTTCAGATATAAAATTCAATATGAAGAAAAAATATTCTGATGCTAAGGCTACATATCAATATATGAGTCAAATGAGAAAACATATGAAAAATGACCCAAATTGGTCTCAATATAGAAAAGAACAGCAAGAGATGAAGGATGTTTCGCCTAAAAAATCTTTCAAAGACTTTTTCAGAAAGAAAAAATAGAGCATTTAGATATAGAAGTTAGATTAACTTAGCAAAAGATAATAAAACTCTAAATAAACAGAATTTTATTTTTACTCTTTAAGCTTTAGTTAATCAACTTCTTCTAAACTAAAATAATTTTTAATAAAAGAAAATTTAATAATTCTGCTCTTAATAATCTTTCTCATCAAAAGATAATTCAATCTTATTTATCTTTGATTTTAACTGTCTAAATTTTACTCCTGCTGAATTTAACATTTTTTTAGAGGCAGTATTTGACTCTGTTCCATCATATTTATCTGATAAATATACCAACTCTTTTATTCCACTTTGAATTATAGCTTTACTACACTCATGACAAGGAAAAAGAGCAACATATATTGTACAATTTTTTAAAGTTTTAGTACTATTCAATATAGCATTTAATTCAGCATGACAAACAAATGGATACTTAGTTTCTAAAAACTCTCCCTCTCTTTCCCAAGGATATTCATCATCACTACACCCTATAGGTAATCCATTATATCCTACCCCAACAATCTTTTTTTCTTCATTAACAATACAAGCTCCCACTTGTGTATTCGGATCCTTACTTCTTTTTCCAGAAAGAAGAGCTATCCCCATAAAATACTCATCCCACTCTATATAATTTTCCCTCTTCATTTTACCCTCCATAATTTAAGTCGACTTTTTAATTATATAATACCAATATTTTTAAACTTTTTCAAAAATTTCTTTATCTAATTAAATAAAAATTTGTTAAAATATAACTACTATAAACTTACTGGAGGTTATTAAGTATGAAAAAAGCGTTTTTACTCTTTTTAATTATCTACATATCATCATTTTCAATAAAGGATTTCAATGGAATTAACTGGGGGGATACTGGTAATGATCTAAGTATCATATTCCCAAAAATAGAAAAAGAACCTACTCTTGATGAAAATACTACAATTCTATCTGTTGAAGATCCAAAGGAAAATATTGAAAAGTATCAATTTTACTTAGTAAATGATTCCCTGACTAAAATTAGAGTTGTCTTTGACAATGAAAAAATTGGAACTAGACAATTACAAAATCTTTATCAACGGCTTTTGAAAGATATTGGCTCACCTGTTCTTAAATTTCCTATCTCTAAAGATGTAGGTAATTTCCATTTAAAGGGAAATACAATTAAATTTATTCCTGATTCTGAAACAATCATATATTTTACTGGTCTTGATTCTATAGACGAGTTGGGAAAGATGTTTGATTCAAATCTATATCTAGATTATATTCCTGCTCAAAGTAATTATGATTTCTAAAAACAAAGGAAATTCAATTTTTTTGTAGTAAATATAATATATACTATAATATTAAAGGAGGAAGATTTTTATGAAATTTGGAGCTATTGATGCAGGTGGAAAAAAATTTATTTGTGGAATAACTGATGAAAAAGGAAATACTCTTGAAAAAATAAGTATTCTAACAGAGACTCCAGAAAAAACAATACCTCTTGTTATTGAGTTTTTCAAAGATAAGGATATTGCTGCTCTTGGAATTGGATGTTTTGGTCCTCTTGATTTGAATCCTCAATCTGAGACTTATGGTTATATTACATCCTCTCCCAAAACAGCTTGGAAAAATTTTGATTTATTCGGTACTTTAAGAACAGCTTTAAATATATCTATTTTCTTAGATACAAATATCAATGCTGCTATCTTAGGAGAAGCTACTTGGGGAGCTGGGAAAGGATTAAAAAATTCTATATATATGACTATTGGAAGTGGTATAGGTGGCGGAGCTATCGTTGAGGGAAAGCTTGTTCACGGAATGTTGCACCCAGAGATGGGACACATTTTTGTAAGTAGACACCCTCGTGATAAGTTTGCTGGAAACTGTCCTTTCCATGGGGGAAACTGCTTAGAAGGAATGGCATCTGGTCCAGCTATTGAAAAAAGATGGAATAAAAAATTAGAATCTTTAGGTGAAAATCACCCTGCTTGGGATTTAGAGGCCTTCTATATAGCGCATGCCCTTGTTAACTATATATTAATACTATCTCCTGAGAAAATAATTCTTGGTGGAGATGTTATAAAACATAAACAACTCCTTCCAAAAATTAGAAAAGAGGTAGCTAAGCTATTGAACGGCTATGTCCAAAGTGATCTGATTGCTAATAAAATAGATGAATATATAGTTACACCAGACTTAGGAGAAAACTCTGGTTTCTTTGGAGCTGTTGCCCTTTGTATAAAAAATTTTAAATTTACTCTTTAAATATATCATAAATATATATTTTTTCAATCGTTTTATACAACTTTTTAAACATTCTTATTTTTAATTTTTCTGTTAGTTTTTTAGATTTTTTGATATAATATAGATATAAAATTTTGAAAGTGAGGAGTCTTTATGCAATATAAAAGTAAGGATATAGCTAGGGTATCTATAGAGATGGCTATGAGTAATAGAGAAGAGGAACAAGAGCTAAAAGATAAATATATGAAAAGAGAGATTAAAACTGCTGCTGTTGATATTGGAGGAAATGTTGTTGACTCTATCCCAAAAATCTTAGAAAGAACATTAGTCGCTGCTAAAAGAAATGGACTTATAACTGAATCACATGTATATGAAGGAGCATTAACTGGGGCTACTAGAGAGGCTATTGATCAAATTTTAGATAAATCTGTAGGCTTCAATGTTGGTGGAAAAATTGGTATAGCTAGATACCAAGAACACCTGTCTGTATGTATATTTTTAACTATTGGAATGTTCAGATTAGATGAGGTTGTTATAGGGCTTGGGCATAGAGCTGTTCCTAATGAATAAAATTAAGGGTTGACATTTAAAAAAAATTTATATATAATCAATGAATATAAAATGTAGAATAGTAGAATAGTTGTAGGAATAAGAAAATTTTGTAGAATTGTAGGATAGTAGTAAAATAAAATAGTAAAATTATAGTGTAGATAGATTTACCTATATCTTTTTAATATATTTTGTTAATTACCTTTTTACAATTCTTGTAAAAAGGTTTTTTTATTTCCTCAAGAGGAGGATTTATGAAAAAAACAGTAGTACAGAAGTCAAAAAAAATAATTGGAATGATGATATTTTTTATTTTTAGTATCATATCCTATGCCAATGAAAAAACTTTTAATATTGGTATATCTCAATTTGCAGAACATCCAGCACTAGATGCTGTAAGAAAAGGTTTTGAAGATGAATTAAAGAATCTTGGTGTAGATGCTAATATAGATTATAAAAACTCTCAAGGAGATACTGGAACAGCTGGTATGATAGCTCAAAAATTTGTTGCTGATAAGAAAGACCTTATATTTGCTATAGCCACTCCTTCTGCACAATCAGCTAAGCAAGCAACTGATACAATACCTATTTTATTCAGTGCTGTTACTGATCCTGTAAGTGCACAACTTGTTGATTCACTTGAAAAAGTTGGAGGTAACATCAGTGGAACTTCTGATGCTGCTCCTGTTGAAAAGCAACTAAGCCTTTTTAAAGAGATCAATCCTAAAGTAAAGAAAATAGCTGTTATCTATAATACTAGTGAGGCTAACTCTGAAATTCAAATTGCTAAGGCTAAAGAGATTGGAGAAAAATTAAATCTTGAAATTATTCCAGTGGGAGTAAATAATATCAATGATATTCCTCAAGCTGTAAACTCAGTTGTTAGAAAAGTAGATGGATTTTACACTATTACAGATAATATAGTTGCTTCAGCTATCAATTTAATTTCAAAGGCTAGTATCAAGAATAAAAAATTAACTATTGGTGCTGAGGAGGCTCATGTACAAGGTGGAATTCTTATGACAGATGGGCTTAGTTACTATGAGCTTGGAAGACAAACTGGAGCCATGGCTAAAAAAATTCTAGTTGATAAGGTTTCAGTAGAAAATCTACCAGTAGAAACATCTAAAAATACAACAAAAGTTGTGAATAGAAAAACTTTAAAAAATTTAAATCTTTCAGAGAGTTTACCTGTATTTTCAGGGGCTACATTTGTAGATTAGAGAGGAGATAAAATGGGAGCTTTATTATCTATATCTTTGGAGCAAGGATTAATATTTGCAGTTCTTGCAATAGGAGTTTTTATCACATATAAAATACTTGATTTTCCAGATCTATCTGTAGAAGGAACTTTTCCTTTTGGAGCATTTATTTTTTCAAAATTTATGTTAATAGGTTTAGATCCAATTACCAGTACAATATTGTCATTTGTTTTTGGTTCATTAGCTGGGGTTATTACATATGCACTTCATATTAAAATGAGAATTGCACCAATATTAGCTGGGATACTTACGATGACTATTCTTTACTCTGTTAATTTAAGAGTAAATGGAAAAGCCAATATTCCTCTATACAATTACTCTTCTATCTTTGATTATGGAAATACAATAGTTATCCTTGTAATTATTGTACTATTAATCAAACTTCTGATGGATATATTTTTAAAAACAGAGAGAGGATATCTTTTAATAGCTACTGGAGATAATGAAACACTTGTAAAATCTCTAGGTGTAAACTGTAATACATATAAGTTGTTAGGACTTATGCTATCTAATGGAATTGTTGCTGTTAGTGGTGCTCTTATGGGACAACTTCAAGGATTTGCTGATATTAATATGGGGGCTTCTATCATAGTATCAGCTCTTGCCTCTATTATAATTGGAGATACCTTCTTAAAAAATTCTAAAAAAATAAATGGAACTAGTAGAGCTATCTTAGGGGCTATTATCTACAAAATTATAGGTGGACTTGCTTTAGAAGTAGGGCTTGCTCCTACTGATCTCAAAGCTATTAGTGCTATTATTGTTATTCTTTTTATTGGTTATAATAATATGTCTATTTTAGGTTTTATCAAAAAAGGAGGAAAAAAAGATGCTACAAATAAAAAATTTATCAAAGAGTTTTAATGTTGGAACTGAAAATGAAACAACTATATTCAATAATTTTAACTTTACAGTTAAAGATAGTGAGTTTGTAGCTATCTTAGGAGCTAACGGGTGTGGAAAATCTACTCTTTTTAATCTAATAAGTGGTTCTTTAGAAAATGATGGTGGTTCTATTTTATTAGATGGTATAGAGATTGGAAAACTTAGAGAGGAAAAAAGAGCTTTCGGCATAAGTAAAATTCATCAAGATCCATCTAAAGGTGTTTCTCCATCTCTTACAATACTAGAAAATATATCTTTAGCTAGTAAAAAATGTGAAAAATTTTCACTTAAAAGACTAATACAAAAAAATAAAATTGAAAATTATATTAATTTACTCAAAGAGGTTGAATTAGGTTTAGAAAATAAGCTAGATACACAAGTAAAATTCTTATCAGGTGGACAAAGACAAGCTCTATCACTTATTATGGCAACTATGAAAAAGCCTAAACTTCTACTCCTAGATGAGCATACCTCTGCCTTAGATCCTAAAACATCTAAAGTTATTATGGAAAAAACTAAACAACTTATAGATAAACAAAAAATAACTGCTCTTATGATTTCACATAATCTTAGAGATGCTATAAAGTATGCTGACAGAATAGTTATGCTTGATAAGGGAAAGGTTATCCTTGATATTCCTAGTAAAAATGTAACTGAAGAGGAATTACATAAAATATATACTCATAAAATTAATAACTCTCCTATATCTATTGCAATCTAATAATTATTATTTTAAATTTGACAAATCCATATTATGAGTGTATGATTAAAAAATAGTAATTGTTAATTTAAGGAGGAAAAATAGATGTCAAATTGTAGTACTTGTCCTTCAAACGGTGCTTGTACAAAGGACAAAGAGAGTTGTGGGATTGTTAACAATCCATTAAATAATATAAAAAATGTAATTGGAATCATGAGTGGTAAAGGTGGAGTTGGAAAATCAACTGTTACTACACTACTTGCAAAAGATTTAGCAAAAAGAGGTTATAAAGTTGGTATAATGGATGCTGATATAACTGGACCTAGTATCCCTAGACTTATGGGAGTTAGTGGACAGATGGCTATAGGAGATGGTACTAACATCATTCCAGTAACATCTAAAGAGGGAATTAAAATTATCTCTCTTAACTTATTACTTCAAGATGAGAGTCAACCTGTAGTGTGGAGAGGTTCTATCATAAGTAGTGCTGTAAAACAATTCTGGGAAGAGGTATTATGGGGAGATCTTGACTATCTTCTTATAGATATGCCTCCTGGTACTGGAGATGTAGCCCTTACAGTTATGCAATCTACTCCTATCAATGGAATTGTAATGGTATCTGTACCACAAGATATGGTATCTATGATTGTAGCTAAAGCTGTTAATATGGCTAAAAAAATGAATGTTCCTGTAATAGGAGTAGTTGAAAATATGAGCTATATAGTTTGCCCTGGTTGTGAAACAAAAATAAGCTTCCATGAGGAATCTGGAGCTCATGATTTCTTAAAAGATATGGGGTTACCTCTTCTTGGAGAGTTACCTATGACTAAGGGATTTGCAAAGATGACTAGAGGAGAGGAATGTGTAGACTCATCTGCTTTATTCACTCCTATAGCTGATAAGATATTAGAAGGAATTAAAAAATTATAATTTAATAAAAAGAGAAAGCTACTAAAATGATTTAAGTCATTTTAAGCTTTCTCTTTTTTTCATACTATCTTAAAGTATATTTATATGGATTAAATGCTACTTGAACCAGTTTAAAATTTTGTATTCCAAATGGTATTCCTACGATTGTGCAACATTGAGCTATCCCTATTAATAGGTGAGATAGTGCTAACCATATTCCCGCAAATATTATCCATAAAAATGCACTAATTGGTCTTGCTGGCTCTCCATAATTACTTTGTAACTCAACTCTTTTTCCAAATGGTGTAAGACATGATCCTGCCATCTCAAAACACCCTCTAGCAAAAGGTATTGTTACTATAAAGATAATACATAAAACTCCTGCTATCACCCATTCTAATGCTAAAACTAAACCACCGAAAAAAAGCCATATTATATTTAATAATGTGCTCATTTTACCCCTCCTTTTTATTTGTTGATGAATCCTCTTATATATATGTAAAAAAAGACGTACATAAGTACGTCTTACATATCAAAATGGCGGGAGTGACGAGGGTCGAACTCGCGACCTCATGCGTGACAGGCATGCGCTCTAACCAACTGAGCTACACCCCCATATAATGGTGGTCTCAACAGGACTTGAACCTGTGACCCCCTGCTTGTAAGGCAGGTGCTCTCCCAACTGAGCTATGAGACCTTTTTAAGTGGTGCCCAGAGGCGGAATCGAACCACCGACACGGGGATTTTCAGTCCCCTGCTCTACCGACTGAGCTATCTGGGCATATCTGGCGGAAGATCAGAGATTCGAACTCTGAAGCCTTGCGGCGCCGGTTTTCAAGACCGGTTCCTTACCAATTAGGATAACCTTCCAACCTTAGAAACACTTATTATAATAATGGTACCCCGTAGGGGAATCGAACCCCTGTTTCCAGAGTGAAAATCTGATGTCCTTACCACTGAACGAACGGGGCAGTGGTGGATCCAGCTGGAGTCGAACCAGCGACCACTCGGTTATGAGCCGAGTGCTCTGACCAACTGAGCTATGGATCCAATTTTTAATGGCGTGTCTGAAGAGATTCGAACTCCTGACCCACGCCTTAGAAGGGCGTTGCTCTATCCAGCTGAGCTACAGACACATAAATGGTGCGTCATACAGGATTTGAACCTGTGGCAACACGATTAAAAGTCGTGTGCTCTACCAGCTGAGCTAATGACGCATCTTTAAATTGGAGCGGGAAACGAGGGTCGAACTCGCGACATTCAGCTTGGAAGGCTGACGCTCTACCAACTGAGCTATTCCCGCATATCATTGTATTCTTTTTTGGTGGCGGGGGAAGGATTTGAACCTGCGACCTTCGGGTTATGAGCCCGACGAGCTACCAGACTGCTCTACCCCGCGTTAAGTGGTGCCTAGAGCCGGAATCGAACCGGCACGGTAACTAAATACCACAGGATTTTAAGTCCTGTGCGTCTACCTGTTCCGCCATCCAGGCATTTTTGCTTTAACACTTTCGTGTTTCAGAACATGTATTATATTATCATAAATTTCATTTCCTGTCAACACTTTTTTTATTTTTTATTTTATTTTTATTTCAACACCTATTTTTTCTTTTAATTCAACAGCTAATAACTCTTGATTTATAAGGAAGAACTCCTTTTTTTGTTTAATTAAACTTTTTATATAAATTTCTATTTTACTTGCCTCTCCCCTGCTTTGACATTGAAAATATATCTCTAAATTTTTCACTCCTTTAGCCTTTGTATATTTTGCTCCCCTTCCTACTTCATGCTCCCTATATCTTCTCTCAACATCAGTTGTTATTCCTGTATATAAACTTTCATCCTTACATCTAATCATATATACATAGTAATCTCTCTTATTTTCCATATATCTATATTACTATATTTTTTTATTTTTGAGTACTATTTCTCTAAATCATTGTTTGACTTTTTACATAAAAAATAATAATATTTAATTAAGAATTTTTTATTTGGAGGATTTAATGGACAATTTTAATAATAATCGAATTAAAAAGATTAAGTTTGTCTCTTTCTCTTTGATTACAATTATCATCTTGGGTTTCATTGGATATGTTATCTACGAAAGAGAAAATGTTTTAACTGGTATTTTAAAAATAATAACTTCTCCTGCTGTTTTAATTACAGATTTTCTAGTTATTGGTGGGATTGGAGCTGTATTCTTAAACGCATTTTTAATATTTCTTTTCAACTTTACACTAACTAGATTATTAAAAATAGAGATAACTGGCTTAGTTATAGCTTCATTTTTTACTGTCTTTGGTTTCTCTTTCTTTGGAAAAAATATACTCAATATCCTCCCTTTTTATCTTGGTGGAATACTATATAGTGTCTTTGAACATATTGATTTTAAGGAGGTTTTTGTCACTATATCCTTTACAAGTGCTTTAGCTCCCTTTGTCAGTGAAGTTGCCTTTAGAGTGGATACTACAGATACCTCTTATATCAATGCTATCGCTTTAGGTATTGTTATAGGTTTTATTGTAACTCCACTTGCAAAAAAAATGGCTGGTTTTCATGAGGGATTTAACCTCTACAATTTGGGATTTACTGGAGGAATACTTGGAGCTGTAATCACTTCAATCTTAAAGCTCTATAATTTCCAAATTACACCTCAAAGAATTATCTCTACAGAGTTTGACCTAGCATTAAAAGTAATCTGTACAGCTGTTTTCTTAGCTCTTATTATAATTGGTTACTTTATAAATAATAGCTCTTTTAAAGGGTATTTAGAACTTTTAAAAGACAGTGGACTAAAGTCTGATTTTGTAAAAAAATATGGTTTTGGATTAACTTTTATAAATATGGGAATAATGGGATTTGTTGCTACCGGGTTTGTTATCCTGATTGGAGAGACTCTCAATGGACCTCTTCTTGCTGGAATACTTGCTGTAGTTGGATTTTCTGCCTATGGAAAACACTTTAAAAATACTATTCCTATCTTGATTGGTGTATATATAGCTGGTTGGGGAAGTTCAACAAATGGATTTACAATAGCTCTTTCAGCTTTGTTTGGAACCTCTTTAGCCCCTGTAGCAGGTGTATATGGAGCAATATGGGGAATAATTGCCGGGTGGCTTCATCTTGCTGTAGTTCAAAGTATTGGGACTGTTCATGGTGGATTAAATCTATATAACAATGGATTTTCTGCCGGTATTGTAGCTGGTTTTTTACTTCCTATTATGGATATGATTAAAGATCACAAAGATAAAGAGAGAATAAAATATCTAAAAAGAAAAAAGCAACTGTATGACGCTATTACTGAGCAAAGAAAAAAATTTGAAGAGTTAGAAAATGATCTATAAAGGAGAGTTTATTATGAAATTAGAAGATTTAAAATTTTTAAAAATTGCAGTGGAGAAACACCCTACTACACAAACCACTTTGGAATATCTTATCAAACAAGATGCAATAGGAGCCTTAGTTGTAAATGCGGCAGGAACTAAAACTCTACTTGTAAAACAGTATAGACCGGGAATAGCTGGAGAGATGTATGAAATCCCTGCTGGACTTATTGAGGCCGGAGAATCTGCTATCTCTACTCTATATAGAGAGCTTGAAGAGGAAACTGGATATCTTCCAAAAGATTATAATATCATCTATACCCCTAAACAACCTCTTACTGTATCACCTGGATATACTCAAGAAAAACTATATATATATGTTGTACAATTAAAAGATGACTCAATCACTCCTCAAAATTTAAAATTAGATGAGGGTGAGGATCTAAGTGGTACTTGGTTTAATTTAGATGAGGTAGAAGATATATCTCAAGATATGAAAACTATACTAGCATTACATCTTTACAGAAAATAATATTAAAAAATTAATAAGGTAAGTAGTCACTACTTACCTTATTCCACTTAAAAGATATTTTCCATATTCACTTCGAGGTTTTGAAAAGAACTCTTCTACCTCTCTTATCTCCTGAATCTCACCCTTATATAGTACCATTACTCTATCAGATATATTATATACTACACCTAAGTCATGAGATATAAATATAAACGTTGTCCCATACTCTCTATTAAATCTCTTTATAAGCTCTAATATCTGTTTTTGAACTGCTAAATCAAGTGAAGCTACAGGCTCGTCACAAACTACTAACTTTGGTTTCAGTATCATAGCACAACCTATTACCACTCTTTGCCTCTGTCCTCCACTCAATTCATTTGGATACCTATTTCCAACTTCCTCTTCAAGACCAACTTCTCTCAATATATCTTTGACCATTCTAGAGATTTTTTCTCTATCTTTTTCTCCATTAGCTTTTAGAGGTTCTGCTAAAATATCCTTTATTTTCATAGCTGGATTTAAAGAGCTATAGGGATCTTGGAATATCATCTGAATATCTCTCTTCTCTCTCTCTTCTAGATTTTTACCTAAAAATATTATCTTTCCAGAACTTTCCTTTTCAATCCCTAGTATAATCTTTCCAATAGTTGATTTTCCAACTCCAGACTGTCCTATTATAGAGAATATCTCACCTCTTTTTACCTCGAAGGATATTCCTTTTAAGACCTCTCTTTTCTCCTTTGAAAATAAACCACCCTTTATATACTCTTTTCTTAATTTTTCAACTTTTAAAATCATTCTTCACCTCTTACCCAAAGACTCTTAGATAAGTTAATAAGTTTCTTTACATATGGATGTGATTGTTCTTCAAATATTTTTTCACAACTATTTTGTTCAACAATCTCACCTTTATACATTACATAAACTTTCTGAGCAAAATTTTGAATTGATTCTAAATCATGAGATATAAATAGTATTGATATACCTGTAGCTCTTTGAATATCCTTAAAAAGAGTTAATACCTCTTTTTTAGTCTTAAGATCTAAGGCTGTTGTTACCTCATCAGCTATCAACAATTCAGGACGTCCTATCATAGCTCCAGCTATTACTACTCTTTGTCTCTCTCCTCCACTTGTCTCATGAGGATATTTTTTTAATATTTTTTCTGGCTCTCTTATCCCTAATTTTTCTAATAAATTTAAAACTTCCTGTTCCCACTCTTTACTCTTTCCAAAATGTCCCTCATATATCTTTTTTAATTGATGCCCTATCCTTATAGTTGGATTTAATGAGGTAAAAGCATTTTGAAAAACAGCTCCAATTTTACAGTTTTTTTCAAATTTATCATAGGTAATCTTACTTCTTTCAGGTAAAATTCCCAATATAAACTTTGTTGTTAAAGTTTTTCCACTTCCAGATTCCCCAGCCAGTGCTACTATTTCACCATATTTTATAGAAAAGTCTATATTTTTTAAAAGTACCTTCCCATCAATTTCTAAGTTCAAACCTTTTATGTCAATTAACTTCAATACTTTCTCCCTCTTTTCTCCAATTTTTTTATCTGATATACAGTAAAAATTATTGCTAAACCTGGGGCTAATGTAAACCATGGAGCTGATAAAAAATAGGATTGAGATTGATTTAATATATTACCCCATGTTGGATATGGTGGCTGTATTCCCAATCCTAGATACCCTAAACTAGCCTCTGTCAATATTGCTCCTGCAAAACCAGTAGTGAAGGCTACAGATATAGGTTTTAATATATTGGGTAAAATATGTCTATATATAATTCTGAAATTTGATACCCCATAAGTTTTTACTACAACTACATACTCCATATTCTTCTCTTTTTTCACAAGCCCTCTAATTACATTTACACATCTAGGAATATATATTACAAAAATAGCAACTATTAAGGAGTGAAATCCTGTTCCCAATATTATTATTATTCCTAGAGCAATCAGTATACTTGGAATTGATATTATTACCTCTACTATAGACATCACTATCCAGTCTATAACCCCTCCATAATATCCAGCTAAGCTTCCTATGACAACTCCTGTTAAAACAGCTAAAAACACCGATAGAAAAGCTATAGAAAGGGTGTAAAAACTTCCCAATAGAAGTCTACTAAAAATATCCCTTCCTAAGTTATCACACCCCAATATATTTTTTAAATTGGGAGCTATTAAAATTCTACTCTCTTCCATAGCATAAGGATCTTGATAATAGAATATACAAACTATTATAAATAAAGCTAAAAGTATATAATTTACCTTTCTCATTCTCTCTCACTCCTTATTCTTGGATCCACTATAGAGTATACTATATCTATCCCAAAATTTATAATCACTAAAACAACAGAGGTATAAAAAATTAACCCCTGTATCAAAGGTAAATCCCTATTTATAACAGCAGTTATCATCAATCTTCCTATACCTGGGATTGAGAATATCTGTTCTATTATTACAACTCCTGTTATCAAATCTATTAACATTATTCCAACCAATGGAATTACTGGAATAATGGAGTTTTTAAGAATATATAAATTTAACCAAAATCTTTTTACTCCATTTACATAGAGATATTTTATATACTCCTCTCTCATCTCAATGTCTAAATTACTTTTTATATAGCTAGTAAAAACTCCAATGTTTGGAATAGCTATAACTATACACGGCAGTATTAACGATGAGATTGAGTTATTGTAGCCTACAGAAAACCATCTCAAAATTACACTGAATAAAAACATAGAGATTATTCCCAACCAAAAAGATGGTATTGAGATAAATAATCCGATTATAAAATCCAATACTCTTTTTATTGAAGCTTTTTTTATCTTATGAATAGCAAAGGATAGAGGAATAGATACCAGTAAAACTATTAAAATAGTCAATATTGCTATCTCTATAGTCAACGGTAATCTATCCAATATCAATTTTGAAACAGGCTCTCCATATTTAAAAGAGTTCCCAAAATCTCCTAATAAAACTCCTTTTCCCCAAATAAAATATCTTTCGATAAAACTTTTATTTAATCCTAGACTCTCCCTTAAAATTGCCACATCCTCTGCAGAGCTTTCTACACCTAAAATAGCTAAGGCTGGATCTCCAGGAATTAGCTCTAAAAGTAAGAAAGATATAGTTCCTATCAAATAGATGGAAAAAAGCATTTTTAATAGTTTCTTTATGTAATACATCCTACTCTCCAATTTTCATCTTAGCAAAATTAATATATGAAAGAGGATAGTACTCAAATCCACTTATTTTTTTATCCAATGAAGTTATTAATTCTGGATCCATAATATAGATAGCTGCTTGTCTATCTCTTAATATCTCTTGAGCCTCTTTATAATTTGCAACTATAACCTCATCAACAGTAGATTTTTTTGCTCCCTCTATCAATCTGTCATATTTCTTATCTTGAAAGTTAAAAAAGTTATTTTTATAATCACTTGTATATCTTCTAAGTATAGCATATGGATCTAACTTTCCTGTTAAACCAACTATTGTAGCTTCATACTTTCTTCCTGAATAGACTTCAGATAACCAAGTTGTCCATTCAACAGTCTCTATCTTTACATTTAATCCTATCTCCTTTAATTGTTCAGCTATTATTTGAGCTGTATTTACATGCATAGGATAGTTACTTGGTACTTTTATAGTAAAGGAGAAATTCTCATGCCCACTCTCTTTTAATAATTTTTTTGCCTCTTCAATATTTTGTTTTTCACCTATATTCTCAATAACATACTTTTTCATAACTGGACTCATATTTGTTTCCAATTTTATTCCATTTCCACCCATAACACTTTTGATGATCTCATCTTTATCAATAGCTAAGTTTATAGCCTTTCTAACTCTTTCATCATCAAAAGGGGCAACTTTATTATTTAATGCAAAAATTTGTACTGTATTTTGTGGTGCTGAAATATTATTGAAGTTTTTTAACTCATTCAATCTCTTAGCATCTACCCTTGAAAGCATATTTATCTCACCTGATAAAAGCTTTAAAAAGGCTGTCTCATTGTTTGGAACTACCAATACAGTTACCCTATCTATACTAGCTTTATCTCCCCAATATTCATTAAATTTTTCTAAAACAATTTGTTGCTCTCTATCATATTGTTTTATCATATATGGTCCTGTTCCAATTGGATTTTTATCCAACTCTTGAGCATTTTCATCTGGTACAATCCCCTTAGTTAGAGCATAAATAAAAGCAGAATCTGCTTCTTTTAATCTTATCTGAATTTCATCCTCTGATACTATATTTATCTCAGCTATCTCTTGAAATAGTGCACTTGCTGGTGGATTTCCATCTTTTCCTGCCATTCTATTCAATGAAAACTCAACATCTTTTACATCTAAAGGATTTCCATTATGAAACTTAATCCCCTTTCTTATTTTAAAAGTATATAGAGTTCCATCTTCAGAAACTTTATATGATTCCGCTATTGCTGGAATCAACTCTCCACTTGAACTAGGCATAAGTAACCCTTCAAAAACATTATACATTATCTCCTCAGTTCCACTAGATACCATCTTATATGGATTTAAGCTATCAATATCCATACTCATAGTTGTTTTTATCTCCTTTAGAGAACTCTTTTTTTCATTTCCACATGCTAAAAATAAAAAACTAGTTAGGAAAATTAATGTAACTCCAACTATTTTATTTAACTTTTTCATTATAACCTCCAATATCTATGTTCAGTTTTTCTATATACTATTTTAAATATAAATTAACACATTACTATTGTAGCATATTTTTTCATAAAAAAAGAGTATAACTTAAATTATTTTTATAATAATCTAGTCATACTCTATAATTTAATTGTTTTATCTCTATTTTTTAACTTTTCAAATATCTTTAAAAGATATACTACAAATAGTATTAATATAATTCCTATTCCTGTTCCTAAAACTCTATCCAAATAATATATTGTTGGAGTCAATTTTTCATTTGCATTGAGCATTATAAAAAGAAAAACTACCCCTCCTAAAGAGCCTGAAACTTTTATTATAGACTCTATGAAGATTAAAACTATAACAATTCCTATAGAGCTCCATACATTTCCTACCAAATTTAAAGTTATAAACAAAAATCCTATTATTCCACCAAAAATCGTACTTAAAAATCTCTCTCTTGTCTTCTTAAAAAGCTCTTTTAACTCTATATGAAAGGGAACTACAGAGGCTAAAGCACAATAATACATAGTATATTTAGTTACATATTTAGGATCTAGATATCCATTTAAAATATTGATCAAAAATACCCCTAAAATAACTGCTATTCCTGGTATGATAGCTCTCTTAAAATGATGATGCCACTCCTTAGGAGAATAGGCTTCTAATAAAATTGATTTTTTATGTTTATATCTATTATAGAGAGTTACAATAACAGCCACCATTACCGCTCCTATAGCCGTTCCTATCACTCTCTCTTCTAAGTATTGACTTGGACTTCTATTAGGATCTATATTGAGCATTATATAGGTAAAGGCAATACATCCAACTGTTGCTGGTACTTTCACTATCATCTCTGTTAAGAGACATACCACAATTAATCCCAACACATATAAAAACATATTTTCTTGAAATCCACTATAAGCAATCATACAAGCCACAGCTCCACCACAAAATGTAGTGATTGTTCTTTCATATGCCTGTCTTCTTGTTCGTGAATCACTTAAATTAGCTACATTTAAAGCTGCAATACCAGCATAAAATTTAGATAAGTTTAAAATTTGGCACATATATAAAGATATAAACAGTGCTATTGCAACTAAAATAGCTCTTTCTACAATATCCTTTAACTTACTATTCATAGTTTAGCCTCTTTTGATTTTTATTATACTATTATATCTCCAACTTGCATATTTAAGTATTCTATCAAATCGTTAGGATTAATTATTATTTGTAATCCTCTAACTCCTGCACTTATCATTATGTAATCCTTTGTCTTAGCACTTTGATGAATAAAACTTTGATGTCTCTTCTTTATTCCTATTGGGGAACATCCCCCTCTAATATAACCAGTCATATTAAAAAGTTCTTTTAGTTCCAACATCTCAACTTTTTTTACTCCAGCTACCTTAGCTAATTTTTTTAAATCTATTGTATCAGCTCCTGGAATACAAGCTACTAACATCTCTTTTTTCTCAGTAAGTAAAACTAAAGTTTTAAAAATCTTTGTAATATCCTCTCCTGTCTTTAAAGATACTGCTATGGCACTTAAATCATTTTCATCAACTTCATACTCTTTATAGTCATATTTTATTTTCTTTTTATCTAATTCTCTCATAGCATTTGTTTTCTTCATATTCCACCTCTGTAAAAAATTTTTACAAAAAATAAAAAAAATGGCGCTTCCTAATGGACTCGAACCATTGACACTGCGGTTAACAGCCGCATGCTCTACCGACTGAGCTAAGGAAGCACTCTTATTGAGAGCTTGGCAAGTTCCTATCCTCCCAGGAGGCTTCCC
>JAHLFN010000018.1 GCA_018883725.1 Candidatus Fusobacterium pullicola
GCTAAAAAATTCAATAAGTCGAAGACTTAACCCTTGCATTTTTAGTGAGATAAGCTCATAGTTAATCAACTTCTTGGAATATGAAACAATTCTTAGTTTTCTTTTTAAATCATAAATAGCTGAGTAGTAACTAGAAAATAAAATTTGAGGGGATTTAACCCCTCAAAAATTTTTATTCTATATTATTAATAAAAATTAGATTTTACTTACATCAAATACTTCTAACTTGCTCTCATCAATATGACTATCTTGCATTCTTAAGATTGCATTTATAGTATCTAATGAAGTAAGTACATCTACACCATACTCGATAGCCATTCTTCTCATTTTAAATCCATCTCTTTGAGCGTCATTAGCTTTTGTTGGAGTGTTGATTAATAGGTCTACTTCTCTATTTTTTAATACATCAGTTATATTAGGTGATTGCTCTCCAATTCTATTTACTAGAGTAGATTCAACTCCATTTTCAGCTAAGAACTTTTGTGTTCCTTTTGTAGCAAATAAAGTAGATCCATGTTTTACTAAACTCTTAGCTATTGGTAAGAACTCTTCTTTATCTTTATCTCTGATAGTTACAAGTATTTTTCTATCTTGGATTAAGTGAACTCTCTTAGCTCCTAACAATCCTTTGAAGATTGCCTCATCCATATTATTTCCTACTCCTAATACCTCTCCTGTTGATCTCATTTCTGGTCCTAATGATACTTCAACACTTGATAATTTTTCAGTAGAGAATACAGGTACTTTTACAGCTACTACATCTGGTTTCTTGTAAATTCCTGTTCCATATCCTAAATCTTTTAATTTTTCTCCAAGAGCAACTCTTGTAGCTATTTCAATAGCTGGTACTCCTGATACTTTAGAAATATAAGGAACTGTTCTTGAAGATCTAGGGTTTACTTCAATTACATATAATTTATTTTGGAAAGCGATAAATTGAATATTCATCATTCCTTTTACTTCTAGAGCCTTAGCCATTTTCTTAGTTATTTCTAATAGTTCTTCCTCTGTTCCTTCATATAGGTTTTGTTGAGGATAGATAGTTATAGAGTCTCCTGAGTGAACTCCAGCTCTTTCTAAGTGTTCCATTACTCCAGGAATTAATACATCTTCTCCATCACAGATAGCATCTACTTCTAATTCAATACCATTTAGATATTTATCTATTAATACTGGATTAGCAGAGTCTCTTTCAAATGAAGCTTCTAGATATTTTACTAAGTTATACTCATCATGACAGATTTCCATTCCTTGTCCTCCAAGTACATATGAAGGTCTTACAAGTACTGGGTATCCAATTTGATTAGCTATCTCTATTCCGTGAGCAACATCCCAAACTCCTCTTCCTTTTGGTCTGTTGATGTTAAGCTCTTCCATCATCTCTTCAAATCTTTCTCTATCTTCTGCCTCATCTATCTTATCAGCACTTGTTCCTATGATTTTTATTCCTCTATCACTTAAATCATTAGCAAGTTTTATAGCTGTTTGTCCTCCGAATTGAAGAATTACTCCTTCTGGCTTCTCTTTTTCTAATATAGCCATTATATCTTCAGTTACTAATGGTTCAAAATATAGTTTATCAGCTGTAGAGAAATCTGTTGAAACAGTCTCTGGGTTATTATTGATTATGATACTTTCTATTCCTAATTTCTTTAAAGTTTTTACTGCATGAACTGTACAGTAGTCAAACTCTATTCCTTGTCCAATTCTGATTGGTCCTGAACCTATAACTACAACTTTTCTCTTATCACTTACTACTACTTCATCAAATTGATCATAAGTAGAGTAGAAATATGATGAGTCTGCAGCAAACTCTCCAGCACAAGTATCAACCATTTTATAAGTTGGAACTATGTTATATGCCTTTCTTTTTCTCTCTATATCTCTTTCTGAAATTCCCATAAGTTGAGCTATTCCTTTATCAGAAAATCCTTTTTTCTTAAGATTTCTTAGATAATTTTCATCTAAATCTTTAAATTTCATTTTCTTTAATTGCTCTTCTTGTTTTACTATCCATTCGATTTTTTCCATGAAGAACTTATCTATACCAGTTATTTTTTGTAACTTTTCTTTGATGTATCCTCTTCTTAACATCTCAGCTACTACGAATATTCTTTCATCATCTGGTTTTACAACTGCAGCTTTTAACTCTTCTATTGTCATTTTCTTAACAACAGGGTGCTCAAAGCTAAATCTTCCTATTTCTAGTGATCTTAATCCTTTTTGGAATGCAGATTCGAAGTTATTTCCTATAGCCATAACCTCTCCAGTTGCCATCATCTTAGTTCCAAGTCTTTTATTTGCCTTTTTAAACTTATCAAATGGCCACTTAGGTATTTTTACAACTATATAGTCAAGTGCTGGTTCAAAACAAGCAAATGTCTTTTCTGTTACTTCATTTTTTACTTCATCTAATAAATACCCTAATGATAATCTAGTAGCAACTCTAGCTATTGGATATCCAGTAGCTTTAGAAGCTAGTGCAGATGATCTAGATACTCTTGGGTTAATCTCTATAATAGCATATTCAAATGATTTTGGGTGTAGTGCAAACTGTACGTTACATCCTCCAACTACTCCTATCTCATTTACTATTTTAAGAGCTGAAGTTCTTAACATTTGATACTCTCTATCTGAAAGTGTTTGTGATGGAGCAACAACTATTGAGTCTCCAGTATGAATTCCAACTGGGTCTATATTTTCCATATTACATACTGTGATAGCGTTTCCATTAGCATCTCTTATTACTTCATACTCTATCTCTTTCCATCCAAGTATTGATTTTTCAATAAGAACTTGTCCTACTCTTGATAGTGCTAACCCTTTTGAAAGTATATCTTCTAATTCTACATCGTTGTTAGCAAATCCTCCACCAGTTCCTCCTAGTGTATAAGCTGGTCTTACTACTACTGGGTATCCTATCTCATTAGCTACTTTATACCCCTCTTCTAAGCTTTCAACAATTTTACTTTTGATGATAGGCTCTCCAATTTTTTCCATAGCCTCTCTGAATAACTCTCTATCTTCTCCTCTTTTTATTGATTCGATAGGAGTTCCTATTACTCTTACACCATATTTTTCTAAGATACCTTTTTCTGCTAATTCAACTGCCATGTTAAGAGCTGTTTGCCCTCCCATTCCAGCAAGTATTGAATCTGGTCTCTCTTTTGCAATTACTTTTTCTACAAATTCAACTGTAATTGGTTCTATATATATTCTGTCAGCTACTGCTTTATCTGTCATTATTGTTGCTGGGTTAGAGTTAATTAATACAACTTCTATTCCCTCTTTTTTTAATGTTTCACAAGCTTGTGTTCCAGAATAGTCAAACTCTGCTGCTTGCCCTATTATTATTGGTCCTGAACCTATAACAAGTGTTTTCTTTATAGATTTATCTAACATTTATTATCCTCCCGAAAATTTTCCTCTTTATACATTTACAATTCACTAATTAAATATTAAGATTTTTCTTAAGTTTGAAATAACTCTCAATACTTATTTTCCTTCGATTACATCTAAGAAATCATCGAATAAATAGTCAGAGTCTGATGGTCCTGGCCAAGCCTCTGGGTGATATTGTACACACATAATTCTTAACTCTTTACTTCTCATTCCTTCGATAGAGTTATCATTTAAGTTGATATGAGTTACTTCCATAGCCTCAGGTACTCTATCAACAACATATCCGTGGTTTTGAGAAGTTATAAAAATTTTATTCTTCAATAAATCTTTAACTGGGTGGTTACATCCTCTATGTCCATATTTTAATTTTGTTGTAGTTCCACCTAATGCCCAAGATAATAATTGATGTCCTAAACAGATAGCAACAATTGGAAGTTTTCCTATCATTTTTTTGATTTCATTGATTACATCTGTTAAATCAGCAGGGTCTCCAGGTCCATTAGAAAGGAATAATCCATCTAAATCATATTTCATTATCTCTTCAGCCTTTGTATTCCATGGGAAAACTACTAAGTGACAACCTCTTTTTGAGAAACTTCTTAAGATATTTCTCTTAATTCCAAAGTCCATTACTCCTATTCTTTTTCCCTCTCCTGGAATTTCATAAATCTCTTTTGTACTTACTTGGCTTACAGCTTCTTTATTGCTAAATGCGTTAAAACGCTCCCAAATCTCTTTCTCAGTTAAATCGTCAGCAGTGATTATAGCTCTCATTGCTCCCTCTTCTCTGATTATTTTAGTAAGTTGTCTTGTATCTACACCTTTAAAAGCTACTACATTATTTTGTCTTAAAAATCCATCTAATGTCATTTCACATCTAAAGTTATTAGGAAGTTTAGCATCTTCTTTAATTACAAACCCTTTTAAATGAATTTTACTAGACTCCATATCCTCTAAGTTAATTCCATAGTTTCCTATCATTGGGTATGTCATTACTACGATTTGTCCACAGTATGATGGGTCTGTTAAAAGCTCTTGATAACCAGTCATTCCTGTATTGAATACTAGTTCTCCAACACTCTCTCCTAACTCACCAAAAATTTTCCCTTCAAAACTCATACCATTTTCAAGAATAAGTTTTCCTTTCACTTTAACCTCCTATAATTCTAAGTACTAAAAATTTTCCCAAAAAAAATGATATAACTAGATAGTCATACCATTCTTAGAATAAAAATTAATAAATTTTAAAATAAATATATTATCAAAAGAAAAATTAGATAAAATATCAACAAGAAAAATATTAAATTTCAAATTTTTCATAGATAATATCTTTCTCATTTTTACCTCCTCTAACTTCATCTTTTTTTTTACTAAAAGTAATTATATCCATTTTTTTAAATTCTGTCAATACTTTTTTAGAATAAATATTTTTTTATTTATCTATTGACGAATTTTATTTTTTATGCTAATACAATAACGGGAGGTTGTTTCTATGGAATATATTATAATTACAAACAATAGTAAAGTATATAATTTTTATAAAGAAACTAATGAGGTTCTTTTTTATCAAAAAAAAGATTTAATAGATTTATTGGAAATTATCAAAGAAAAAATTTATGCCGGTCATATTTTACTTTCAGATCCAATTCTTAGTACATTAGATAACTTAGATAATCCTTATAAATCTGTAGCTATCTCTAAAGCTGATTTCTTAGGAGAAATTTTAATTAAAGACGATTCTCAAAAAAAAATGATAGATTCTGCTATCGGAATAGCTAAAAAATTACCTTTTAGAAAAATTATTACTGATATTGAAGAGAGTGAATTAGAAAAATATAGGTTTATTGATCTAAATATTCTAACCGAATTTATAAAAAGATTAGACAATTTTTAAAATTTAAAAATGAGGGAGTTTTATAACTTAAACTATCCCTCATTTTATTTTAATTTCTGTAATCTTTTTTCCATTTTCTTTCATAGACAATAAAAATTATTATCGCTTCTATTGTCCATTGAATAGCTGTAATTGTCCAAAAAGCAGTTACCGGATATTTTTTTAGATATAAAAAATAGTAAACTAAAGGTAATCTAATTATCCAATTTGTAAAAATAACCACTTTAAAAGGAGTTTTAGTATCTCCCATTCCCTTCATTGCCCCTTCTAAAGCCATTGCTATAGCCATTGGAATCTGTTCTATAGCTGCTAATACTAAACACATAGCCCCCAGCTCAATAACCTCTTTTTCACTCTCTTTAATAAAGAGTGAGATCAGCTCTTTAGGAAAAAAGAAAAATATTAAAGCTGTTACTCCCATTGTTATTACAGACAAGGTTATTGTGTAGTATACATATTTTTTAGTTTTTTCATAATTTTTTTCACCTATGGAATGTCCAGCCAAAGTAGTAAGTGCTACAGCAAAACCCCAACCTGGCATAAAACTAATACTCTCTATTGTTATGGTTATTTGATTAGCTGCAAAGGCTGAACTCCCCAATCCCATAATAATGGATACATTTATTAGTCTATTTATGCTAAAAGCTCCCTCTTGACAAGCTGAAGGTATTGCTAAAGTCACTAGCTCTTTAACTTCCTCTTTAATAATTTTTCTTTTTAAGTGAATCTTAAAAGGAAGTTTTTTTAATTGTGTTAATGAAAAAATAAAGGCACATAATATTCCACCAACAGTTGCAATAGCTGCACCTTTTACTCCTAATTCTGGTGCTCCAAATTTTCCAAATATTAAAATATAATCAAGTGAAACATTGACAATATTCATAATTGCTGCACCATAAAGTGATGTTTTCGTATTTTTACACCCTCTATATATTCCATTAAAAATATTAATTAACATGTTAAATGTTAATCCTATGGAACATATTCTCATATAAGTTTTTCCCAATAAAGCTACATCATTTTTAGCCCCAGCTATATGAAGTATCTCTTCAGAAAATATAGAAAATATAAGAGTTAGTAGAATTCCTAAAAATATTCCTAATTTAACAGCAATATTAGATACTTCGTCAGCTTTTTTTCATTTTTTGCTCCTAACGAACGTGAAACAATTGAAGTCACTGAAATAGATATTCCCATAGAGACAAAAATATTAAAAAATGTATAAATAATCTCTGAACTCAATCCTACTGCAGATACACCTAGTTGCCCACTATGTCTTCCTACCATAACTGTATCAAATACCCATATCATCATATAGAGTATCATCTCTCCTACAGCTGGAAGAGCCAGTTTTAATATTTCTATATACGTCTTTACCATTCTATTCCCCTATCAAATATTTTTTACATCTATTGTAAACTTCGTTATTTACAACAGCAGATATTTTCAAACCTTCTCCTTCATATTCTTCACTTTGGATAATAGCATTTCTATGTAAATAAGCCCCCATTGATGAGTCACTATATGGAATTAAATATGTACAAACTCTAGTTGTTTGAGGTAGAGACTCTACCATCATCTCTAAGAAACCATCTATATTCATTTGAGATTTTGCACTTATCTCTATTGTTTTGTATGTTGGGAACTTTTCCTTTATACTATTTAATTGTTCTTCTGTAGCCTTATCACACTTATTAAGAGCTAAAAACATAGGTTTCCCCATTGCATCTAACTCTGTTAACACCTTTTCAACAGCTATTATCTGTTCAATAGCTGTTTCACTTGAAGCATCTACTACATGTATAATTAGATCTGAAAAACTTACCTCTTCTAAAGTTGATTTAAAAGCTTCTACTAAATCATGAGATAACTTTCTAACAAATCCAACTGTATCTGTTAAGGAAGCTACTCTCTTATCGGGAAGAATAATAGCTCTAGTTGTTATATCTAAAGTAGCAAAAAGCATATTTTCAGCAAAAACAGCCTCTTTCTTAGTTGTGTTATCTGCTGGAAACATATCTACTAACAGATTTCTCAAAGTAGATTTTCCAACGTTTGTATATCCAACAAGAGAGATTTTAGGAATACCAGATTCCTCTCTCTTCTCCCTTTGAGTAACTCTTGTTTTTCTTATCTTCTCTAACTCTTGTTTTAAGTCATATATAGTCTCTCTTATTCTTCTCTTATCTATCTCTAATTTTTTCTCTCCAGGTCCCTTTGTTCCTACTCCACCACCTGTTCTAGACATTGTACTTCCCAATCCTAAAAGTCTCGTACTTCTATATTTTAATTGAGCTAACTCTACCTGAATTTTTGCCTCTCTTGTTCTTGCTCTTCTAGCAAAAATTTCAAGTATAAGAGTAGTTCTATCTATAACTTTACAACTTGTTATCATCTCTAGATTTTTAACCTGCATACCTGTTAGCTCTTCATCAAATATTATCAAATTAGCTCTTTTTAATTGTTTATACACAGCTAATTCTTGAGCTTTTCCAGTACCTATAAAGAAGCAAGAATCTATTTTATTTTTTTTCTGCATAAACGTCCCTACAACTTGAACATTACATGCTCTAGCTAATTCAGCTAGTTCATCTAAGCTCTCTTGAGTATCTATCCCTACAAGAACAGCATACTCAGTATCATTTTCAACTATGTCTCTCTTTCTTAAAAGAGATTCTATCTCATCAAATTTATTTATCATAGGATAGTTTACAGCTTCTTCTACACTCAATGGTCCTACTACTTCGTGGACAAGCTCATTATTTTCTACTCCACAAAATCCTATTGATACACCAGTAACTCTATCTTCATCTATACCTATTGCAGCTATACAGTCTAATTTTAATTTTATCAATGCTGATATGTCTATATTAGATAGATTAGAACTTCCACTTGGGTGCGTGTGTATAACTCTTACTCCTGATAATCTTCTCTCTTGTATATCCATTATTGGAAGTTGTACGCTACTACTATCTCCTATTGAAATCTCTGTTACATTTCCTCTTCTATCAATAGCTATGTTTATCTCTCTATTTATTTTGTTACTTATTTGAGCTATCAACATCAACATCTCTGGTTCAATTAATTTATTTTTCTCTACCGTTATCTCATATAGAGAATCTAATTCTTTTAAAATATACTCCTTTATTCCCTCTGTATTTCCTCTTATCATTAATATCAACTCCATTTTTAATATTTCATTCAACATATTATAGCATAAATTTGAAAAATATATATATTTTTTCAATTCAATATATAATATAAACTTGATAAATAGAAAGAAAAAAAGTATACTTTATATTATTAGTAAAAGGAGGATTTTTATGAATAGTTATAAATTTATCCACAACAAAGAGTGTCAATTTTTCCCTTGTCATAAGATGGAAAAAATAGAGGACTTTAACTGTATGTTTTGCTACTGCCCACTATATATGCTTGGAGAGAAATGTGGAGGAAACTTTAAATATACGCCTCATGGAATAAAAGATTGTTCTAACTGTATTCTACCTCATATTAAAGATGTTGGATATGCTCATGTCCAACAAAAAATAAGAGAGATTATTGAAATTGTTCAACAGGAACATTTAAATAAAAATGAAAATAAGTAAGCTTTGATTGAAAGAATAGTAACTATTTAGCTATTAATTCTTAGTTTTCTTTCAAAACTGAATAGTTACGAAAATAATTTGTAAATTAGATAATTTAATAACAAATAGAGCAAGTCAGTAAAAGGAATAATAAAAAACATGGTTATTTGAAAATATCAAATTATATTTTTTATTAAACTAAACTATACTTGCTCTTAATCTTTTTATAATACTTTTTATTTAGCTAGTTGATAAATAGCTTCTACATAGATTTTTAATAAAGTATCTATTTTATCAATTTCTAAATACTCATTTTTTTGATGCATATTATCTACTTGAGATGAAAGAAGAGCTCCAAAAGCAACCCCATTTTTTACTGTTCTTGCATAAGTTCCTCCACCTATAGCTATAGGTTGACTTTCTAAATCACCTGTTATATCCTTATATACCTTCATAAGAGTTGATACTAAGAAGCTATCCTTTGATACATAAAGAGGAGCTGTATTTCCACATACTTCTACTTCCATTTTTTTATTAACTCTCTCTTTAATTATATCTATAACCTTTTGATTTGCTACATGAACTGGACATCTAATATCCACACAAACTTCTAGTACTCCATCTTTTAAAGTAGTTTTTCCTATATTAAGTGTAAGTTTACCACTCTCATTATCTTCAAAATTAACTCCTAGAGATTCACCATCTAGCTCCATTTTTATATAATCATTGAAAAACGCTACTAATGATTTTAATTCCTCATTTCTTATTTCAACAAGTTTTAAAAATTCAAATAGTGCTGAAACTGAATTGTATCCAGAAGTCGGTTTAGAAGCGTGAGCTGATTTTCCATAAGAGTTTATTACATAGTTATCTCCTACTACTTCACAAGCTACTTTATACTCCTTACCAACATTATATTTTTCTACTGCCTCATCTATTCCTGATACAAATTCCTTTGAAACTTTTAATTCACATCTTTCTGGTACTGAGTTAAAAGCATTCCCTCCCATTAATGATAAGTTTTTCAATGTTGAATATTTATTTTTTAATTTGAGATGAATAATTCCTTTTTCAGCAAAAGTTACTGGGAAAGTTGAATCTGGAGTAAAGGCTAATGTAGGTTGAGGCATCTTTAAGGTATTAAAATAATAATCCATGCACTTACTTCCGCTCTCTTCATTAGCTCCTAATATCATTCTAACTTTTTTATTCAACTTTATTCCAGAATCCATTATAGCTTTCATAGCAAATAGTGATATTACAGATGGTCCCTTATCATCAAGAGTTCCTCTTCCATAAATTTTTCCATCTACTATAGCACCGCTATATGGTGGATGCTCCCATCCTTCACCCTCAGGTACAACATCAACATGACCTAGTATTCCTAATACTTCTTCTCCCTCTCCAAATTCAATTGTAGCTGCATAGTTATCATAATTTATTACATTAAATCCTAATTCTTTACCTAGGTCTACAAAATAATTTAACGCTTTTGTAGGTCCCTCACCAAAAGGCATTCCCTCCTTAGCTGTTTCTAATACACTTTTTATCTGTACTGAACCTTGAATATGTTTGACTACTTCATCTTTGTAGTCTAAAACTTTCTCTTGTAAATTCATAAAAACCTCCTAGTATATCTATATTAAAATATTTCACTTCCTAATTCAATTTGTAACTCTCTATATTTATAATATAAAAATCTTACATACTCATATTCAAATGGTGAGCCTGTTTCATAATATCTAAAATCTGTATTATATCTCTTATTGATTGCATATAGAATAGAAACTCCAGTATGATTTAACTCATCTAAATCAACTGTATGATATAAAGTTCCTTTTCCTAGAGTATCAACTCCCATACCAACAGCATCTCTTAAAAAACTTGGTCCTAAGATTGGTAACACTAAATAAGCTCCCTTTCCTACTCCATAGTGTGCCAATGTCATTCCAAAGTCTTCATATGGTTTTGGCATTCCCATATCTGAAGCTATATCCACTACACCACCAACTCCAACAGCAGTATTCATACTAAATCTTCCAATAGCTCTCATAGCCTTTTTTATTTTTAATTGAAGTAATGAGTTTCCTGTTGTAGTTATATTCTCACTATTCTTAAAAAAGTTCTTTACTCCCTTTCTAAGTAGTTCAGGAGTAATAGCCCTATAAAATCTCACTGTTGGAAGAAAAATATACTTATCAAATTGGTAGTTAAAGTAATAAACTCTCCTGTTGATAGGCTCTAATGGATCATATACATTGAAATATTTATATGCCTCATTATTAATTTTTACATTTTCATCACTATTTGAGAAAGTTGTGATAGAACAAACTAACATAATAGCTATTAATAATCTATTTATTTTCATATTCTATCTCTCCTTTCTCTAAAAATTCTAGCATCACTTTTATATTTGGTGTAAAAAACATATTTCCACAGTGCCCCCCATATGGATAAATAATTAATCTTTTTCCAAAAATTGTCTTTAAAAACTCTAAATCTTCACTATCTAAGATAAGTTCATCTGCATTAGTTACTGCCATTACTTTTGAACTATTTTTTAGATAATCTTCAATATAACTTAAATTTGCTTTTTTTAAAAGCTCATCTAATGTCAATTGTTCTCCGAGTTTTTCTTTATAATAAGGAAAAGCTAACTTATTTATATACTCTTCAAAGGTAGCAAAATTAATCTCTTCAAAGTACTTAAACATTGGAGAAAACTTATTCACTGGTTCTTTAACATATACCTTTCTATCATTTACTACATCAGTTATATAATTTAAATCAATAGAAGTTAATCTAAAAGCTCCTCCTATTAATTGTTGCATCTCTTTATCACTCAGTTTTTTTTGTGAAAATACTTTAAATATAGTCTCCATATCAAAAGTAGTATACTCAGGAATTATACTGCTTATAACAGTATTTAATATATTGTTTATCAACTGTGCTACTTTTTCAGCTCTTTCATTTTCAGCATAGTTCATGTATCTATCTAATTTAAGAGCTGATTTATATAGGTTAACAGCTGGATTTATCATAAAAACTCTTTTAAAATTAAACTTCTTCTCTCTTTCATCAATCCAAGATAAAATCCCAGCTTCTGTTCCACCTAAACTATATCCAACTAAATAGTAATCGCTTATCTCTAACTCCGAGGTTATTTTTTCATTTATTGCTTCCATAACATGATAAATATCCTCTGAATCCTCTATAATAATTCCAGGCATCTGATTTGTAGAAGCATTTATTACAAAGTTACTATTCATTGGAGAAGATATTGATACGACATGATAACCTGCTTTATAAAATATTCTCTGAAAATACTCCATTCTAACCGAGTTATGAGAAGAACCTGTTCCTGCTAATAAGAATATTAATGGAGCTTTCCTATTTTGGGAAACTACAGAGTATTTAAATCCTTCATTATACCAAAAATTCTCCATTACTGGTTTTGACCAAGGTAACTTTATTTTATACTCCTTTATATCTATTTTTTCTGGAACTCCCTCAGTCATTAAAGTTGAACTTCCTATTATTGTTGCCATATTAGGATCCTCAAAAGGATAGTTATATTCTGCCAACAAAGTCATAGATATCAACAATGTGTATATCACAATTAAGTGCTTCTTCATGTAACCTCCACTTTTTATTTTAATCCTTATCATTATTCCCCTATTTTACTTTATATTTAAAGTTTTTTCAAGTAAAATAAAAGAGGAGAAAATTTTATTCCTAAATTACTAGCTATATCTAGTAATGGATATAAAAAATTTCTCCTCATTTAAGGGCAAATTATTTTATTCTCAACTTAAAATTATTTATCTTAATAAAGATTATTTATTTACTTTTTCTGATAAAGATTTTCCTGGTTTAAATTTTACAGCTTTTTTAGCTTCAACTTTCATCTCTTTTCCTGTTTGAGGATTTCTACAAGTTCTAGCAGCTCTTTCTGTTACTTCAAACTTTCCAAATCCTAAAAATGAAACCTCCTCACCTTTTACTAAAGCTTCTTCTATTGTTGCTAGGAAAGCCATAGCTTTTTTCTCAGCCTCAACTTTAGAAGTAAATTCTCCCTTTTCAAAATATAAATCTACAAACTCTTTTTTAGTCATCTTTTTTCCCTCCTTAGTTTTTATAGCAATCATAATAAGTGCTCATATTATCTTTTATACCACAACATTACTGATTTTACAACTATTTTCTTATTTTTTTAGAAAAGTGAAATCTGATTAGTCTCACTTAAAGAATCTATCGCTTTTATCATTTTTAACTTATCAATAGTCGTCTGAGATGCCTTTGTTCTTCTTTTTAAATCTTCAAAAGATAAGAATTTTCCCTCTTCTCTCTCTTTGATAATGTTTTCTATTACGGCTCCTCCTAGACCTGAAAGAGCTATTAATGGTACTCTAATCTTACCATCTTCAATAGTAAATTTTACTCCTCCAGATTTATAAATATCTATTGGTAAAAATTCCAATCCTCTAGCATACATCTCTACCACAATCTCACAAATAGCCATTTCAGTTTTTTTCTTTACATCTAATTTTGGCTCTTTTGCTAATATTTCTAAATGAGATTTAGCTGATTCTGGATTTCCCATTATCTCATAATCAAAATCTTCAGCTTTTCTAGAGAGATATGCAGCATAGAAAGCAAGAGGATAATGTACTTTGAAGTAAGCTATTCTCATAGCCATCATAACATAAGCAACAGCATGTCCCTTAGGGAACATATATTTTATTCTTCTACACGATTCTATATACCACTCTGCAACATTATGCTCTTTCATTAAATCTGAATAAGCTTTCCACCCTTCTGGATTCTTTGTAGGTTGTCCCTTTCTTACAAACTCCATTATTTTAAAGGCTGTCCCTTTCTCTATTCCCTGGTCAATCAAATAGTTCATTATGTCATCACGAACTGTTATAACCTGTGATAGTGTAGCTTCTTTCTGTCTAATAAACTCTTGAGCATTATTAAGCCAAACGTCTGTTCCATGTGAAAGTCCTGATATCCTAACTAATTCAGCAAAGGTTTTAGGCATTGTATCTATTAACATTTGACGTACAAATGGTGTTCCAAACTCTGGTACTCCAAAAGTTCCTACCACCGAATTTATTTGCTCTGGAGTAACACCTAAAGACTCAGTACTAGAGAATATCTTTAAAGTATCTGGATCAGCTAATGGAATAGAGTAGATATCTACTCCAGTATACTCCTGTAATATTTTTATTGTAGTCGGATCGTCATGTCCAAGTATATCTAGTTTTACTAATTGTTCGTCCATAACATGATAATCATAATGAGTTGTTATTGAATCATTTTTCTCATCATTAGCTGGCTTTTGTACTGGACAAAACTCATAAATTGTATGGTCATGAGGTACAACAACCATTCCTCCAGGGTGTTGTCCTGTAGTTTTCTTTGCTCCCTCACATTTTCTAGCCAATCTAATTATCTCAGCTTTATTATTTTTCATATTATGCTCTTCAAAGAATTTTCTTACATAACCCTCAGCATTTTTCTCTGCAAGTGTTGATATAGTTCCCGCCTTAAATACATTCTCTTTACCGAACATCTGTTCACAATATCTATGTATTTCAGATTGATACTCTCCAGAGAAGTTAAGGTCAATATCTGGAACCTTATCTCCATTAAATCCCATAAATACTTCGAAAGGTATAGAGTATCCATCTCTTTTATATAATTGTCCACACTTAGGGCAAACTTTTTCAGGTAAGTCAATTCCTACTCCTTCTCTTTCTATAAATTCAGAGTTTTTACATTCTGGATTAGTACAGATATAGTGAGGATATAAAGCATTAACCTCTGTTATTCCCATCATAAATGCGACTAGAGATGAACCTACCGATCCTCTCGAACCAACTAAATATCCACTATCTAATGACTTTTTAACTAATTTCTGGGCTGAAAGATAAAGTACAGAGAAGCCATTTCCTATTATCGCATTTAATTCTCTTTCTATTCTAGCATTAACGATATCAGGTAATGGATTTCCATATATTCTATATGCTTTTTCATATGTCATCTCTCTAACTATATTTTCAGCATTATCTATCTTTGGTGGATAAAATCCATCTGGAACTGGTTTTATTCTCTCTATCTTATCAGCTATTAGATTAGTATTTGTAACAACTATCTCCTTAGCTACATCTTCACCTAGATAACTAAACTCTTTTAGCATTTCATCAGTAGTTCTAAAGTAAAATTTATTATCTATTAGATACTGGTTTTTTCTAAATACATTTCCACTTCCATATAACAGAATACTTCTTATCTTATAATCCTCTTCATCTATGTAGTGAACATTTGAACTAGCTGTAACCAGTATATCTCTCTCTTTGGCTAAATTACAAAAATAATTGTTCATCTTCTCAATAGCCTCAAAGGACGATATACTTCCCGTTTTATCCTCTTCATACAGTTCTGAGTATGCCCCTTTTGGAAGTAACTCTATATAATCATAGAATCCTATATTTTTCTCTATATTTTCAAAATCATATCTCATGTAATAATCTACAAGTTCTCCATCATTTGAAAAATGTACTGTCATAGAGCTTCCTATTATTAACCCTTCTCTGTATTTTTCCAAATGTGATTTTAAAACTCTTGGTTTTTTATTTCCATAGTAATCCACATGAGCTTCTGAAACCAATCTATACATATTCTTTAATCCCTCTAAATTCTGTACAAGGACCATTACATTGTGAGTATCCTGCTTTTTTAAGTTAATTGGAAAAGCTCCAGTTATCTCATTTAAATTTGTAATACCCTTTTCTATATATTTCTCCATAAAAATTATGAACATATTTGCTGTAGCTTGAGAGTCATCAACGGCTCTATGGTGACTTTCTAGTGATAGTCCCAATACCTTATTCAAGTTTTTCAGTCCATACCCTTTTAAATCTGGATACAGATCTCTTGCCATCTGTAATGTATCTATAATAGCTGGCTTATACTCATAACCTAAAATATTTTTTACATCTCTTCTTAAAAATCCCATGTCGAATGCAGCGTTATGAGCTACCATTGTAGCATCTCCTACAAACTCCATAAATCTTGGTAAAACTTCCTCTATAGTTGGCATATTATCTACCATATCTTGAGTTATATTTGTTAATTCCTGTATTTTTTGTGGTATAGGTTTTTGTGGATTTATCAGTTGAGAAAATCTATCTATTATTCTATTTCCTTGTAATTTTACTGCTCCAATCTCTATTATCTCATGCTCATGAGAGTTAAGTCCCATTGTCTCCAAGTCAAAAACTACAAAATACTCTTCCATTAAAGAGACGTCCTTTGAATCTCTAACCATAACAGCTTCATCATTAACCATATACATTTCACAACCAAGTATAGGTTTTATATCTTTTCCCTTAGCTGCCTTATAGGCAAATGGAAAAGAGTGTACAACAGCATAATCAGTAATTGCTACAGCTGAATGACCATAAGATATAGCTTGCTTTATTATATCTCCAATATCAGATACTCCAACCATTTCACTCATCTTACTATGTGTGTGAAGCTCTACCATTTTTAATTCTGAAGTGTCCTTTTTCTCTTCTTTTATTCTATCTAATTTATTGATAGAGTTTATCATCATAATCTCTTCATTATCTGAAAATCTATCTATTTGTTTTTTACCACTTACCTTAACATAATCTCCCTCTCTTATCTCCAACGGTTTATCTTTTTCTAGAAAAATCTTAGTTGTTAAAGATGTATGATTATCTGTTATTCTTATGGTTGTAATTACTCTATCATTTTTTATATCTCTTGACTCTATTCCGAAAACTTCTCCTTCTACTACACAAGTATCCTCATCATATAGTTCAAAAAACTCCTCTAATGGAATAGAGCTTCCCTTGATCTCTTTAGTTTTATTAGCTGAAAATAAACCGCTTCTACCAGATAAAGCACTTTTTATAACTACCTCTTGTGACTTTGATTTACTTGAGTTTTGTTCAGCTATTTTTTTACTCTCCATGTCAATTTTAGCTGAAAGTGTTATTATCTCTTTTTGCTTATCCTCTTCTATTTTTGAAACTTCTTGAGAAAAATCTCCTAAAATAAACTTTACTTTAAAGTTATAAATTCCAAAATTTTCTAAAATATTTTCTAATTTTTCATCTATTTGAGAACTTTTTAAAATGTCAATAGCACTCTGCTCAGCAAGAGTAATATTGATACTTTCAGTTTCAATAGTTACTCTATATAGGTATAAAAAAGATTTAGAGATAGCATTTCTAGCCTTCAATCTTATGATTGCCCTTTCTACTATCTCTACTAATTGCTCTTTTCTTATATCATTCTCAGAAAAACTTACTGTAAAGTCAACCTCTAATTCCTTACCAAAATTTTTCTTAATATTTTCATAAATGAGATCTAATTCATTTAATTCATTAACTGAAGGAACATTACATTTGAATCTCATCTTCTTATTTCTCTCAGAAAATATAATCTCTGTAACATCTACATTTTTTATACCCATTTTTCTAAAGATACCATCTTGTGGTTTTATTCTTATCTCTTTTCTATTCATTGTTCCTCCAAAGAGAAAATTATTTTTCTCCTAATAATCTATCTAATATGATAGCTACAGCTGCTCTTACAGAAAGATGATTGTATTGAGTATTTCCTCTAATAGGCTCTAATATATAGTCAGACATATCCATTATCTCATCTGTAAGTCCCCAACCTGTTCCAAATAGTAATAAATAAGGTCTATCATCCTCAAAAATTTTATCTGACAACTCTTTATATCCAACAGTATTTGGGAATATTCTAGCAGAAGTAGTTATAATAACTGGCTTTTGCCCTTCTCTTTCCTCTATTTCAGCAATAGTAGCCTCTATACTATCCATCACTCTAGTTATAGAAAAAGCATCTTCTCTATCTTTATTAAACTGTCCTCCTGTTCCCTCTTGCCAGTAACCTATTATTCTCTCAGTAAGCATTTTTTGTGCATCTACTGGAACTATAAGTCTATATCCAGCTACATTATATGTTCTACAACTTCTAGAGATATCATGAATATCAAAGTTAGTAACTGATGTACATACTACACTATTATTTTTATTATATACTGGATAGTGAACTAAACCTAAGTAAATTTTATCTCTCATTCTCTTTTCTCCCTATTTTACTTTATCTTTTCTAATTTTTTATATTTTTCTATATCTTCTAAATAAACCTTATAAGCATATTTAAGATACTCTCTATTTTCCTCGGTAAGAGCTCTTACAACTCTAGCCGGAGATCCAGCAATCAAATCTCCCTCTTTAGCTTGAAGTTTAGGAGTTACCACAGAACCAGCAGCTACTAAACAATTTTTAGGAATTACACTTCCATTTAAAAGAGTTGTTCCCATTCCTATTACAGAACTATCTCCAATAGTACACCCATGTATGATACAGTTATGTCCAATAGTTACCTTCTCTCCTATAATTACTGGATATGGAGTGTCTCCATGTACTGTACAATTATCTTGTATATTAGAGTCTTTACCTACTACAATTTTACTCATATCAGCTCTTACAACAGCTCCAAACCAAATTGATACATTTTCCGCTGTAACAACCTCACCTATTACAGTAGCATTTTCAGCTATATAGTTATTTTCTCCTATCTGTGGAATTTTATCTCCTAATCTATATATCATTCTTTTTCCTTTCCAAGCTCTCTTTTTATCTCAGCTAGAAGCTTTTTCTCCTCTTTAGTTAACTCTCTATTAACAAGTAGATCTCTTCTTCTTATATAGGTTCTCTTTAAACTCTCTTTTAATCTCCAAGTTTCTATATTTTTATGATGTCCAGAAAGTAATACATCTGGCACCTTCATTCCCTCATACTCAGCTGGCCTTGTATAGTGTGGATAATCTAATAATCCATTAAAGAAAGAGTCATTTTCATAAGATTCCTTTTTTATTACCCCTGGAACAAGTCTAGCTATACAATCAGCCATCATCATAGCTGGTAATTCTCCTCCAGTTAAAACAAAATCTCCAATAGAAACTTCTAAATCAACCTTACTCTCCACTACCCTTTCATCTATTCCCTCATAGTGTCCAGCTATAATTGTTATCTCCTCTTCTTGAGCCAATTCAATAGCTAATTTTTGATTGAATCTTACCCCTTGAGGAGTTGTGTATATTACCTTTCCTTTTACAGTCTCAAGAGCTCTGAATAATGGTTCTGGTTTCATAACCATTCCTGCTCCTCCGCCAAAAGGCATATCATCAGCCTGCTTATGCTTATCATAGCAAAAATCTCTAATATTTATGATATTTATCTCTAGCAGATTTTTTTCAAGAGCCTTTCCTATTATACTTTCACTTTTAAATCCTGAAAACATCTCAGGAAAAAGAGTCAGAATATTGATTTTCATACTACTCCTCGTCCATTCCATCATCTTGTTGATATTTTTTTCCCTTTTCCTCTTTCATACCCTCTATTAGATGTACATAGATCACTCTTTTATCAAAATCTATCTTCTTTACAAACTCATCTATATCCGGTACCATTACTTCACATTTTGATGATTCTATTACTAAAATATCATGAGCTGCTGTTTCAAAAATATCAACTATTGTCCCTAACTCCTCATCTGTATCTATATCTATAGCTTTCATATCCAATAGATCATTTAGAAGATATTCATCTTCACCAATTCCAAGTAGTTCTCTTCTTACTTTTATAAATCCATTCTTTAAATTTCCAGCCTCTGTCTTATTTGTAATTTCTTCAAATTCCAAAACACACTTATTTCCTACTAGATGAGAAGCAGATTTTACTGTCAGTATTCTTTGATTATTCTCTCCTAACTCCACCACTATTCTATTATTTAATAACATCTCTATATTTTCAATATTTGACACTACTTTTACGGCACCTTTTAAATGATGAGTTCCAGATATTTTTCCTATTGTTAAAAGTTCCATTCTTCCTCCTAGTCTAAAAACTCAACATTTACATTAAGTTTATCCTTTACTCCAGCTGCTTGCATAACTCCTCTTATTGCATTAGCTGTAAGTCCATTTTTTCCTATTATCTTTCCCATCTCTCCTTGAGCTACACTCACTTTGAAAATAACTGTATCATCTACTATATCATATGTTATTCTTGTTTCTGAATTATTATCTACTAATTCTCCAATTATATATTGCATTAATTTTTCTAACTTTTCCATAATTACCTCCTAACAACTATTTTTTATTTATATATAGAGAACCCTTCCAAGCTCCCTCTTCAGTTATTTTTGCCACAACTCCATAGTTTTTATCTAAATCTTCAATAATAGTTCTTACAAAATCTTTAAAATCATCAGTAGATATCACATTTAAAATTCCCGCATTAGCATCTACTGTTCTTACTACACCGATACCTTCATAAGCCTCTATTATTTTATTGATAAAATCTATGTCCTCTTTTCTACTCTGTATTAAAAACTCATAGCTTGATAACATAGTTCCTCCAAAATTTATTTGATTATAAAAATTCAAGAATAACAGAGAGATTTCTATCCAAAGTTATTCTTGATTTTTTACTTAATTATTTATTTTCAAAAATTGATATTAATTTAATAAACTCTTCTATTGAAAGGTTTTCTGCTCTCTCTGTTTCAGGTATATCTGCTTTTGCCAAGATAACCCTTAACTCATCTTTAGAGTAGCCTAAAGTAGAAAAGTTATTTAATAAATTTTTTCTCTTATTTGAGAATCCAGCTTTTACATATTTAAAGAATGTTTCCTCATCAACTTGATTTATATATCTATTATCTTTATATAATTTTATTGACATAAAAGCTGAATCAACTTTAGGAATAGGAGTAAAGAACTCTTTAGGGATAGTAAATAGGTACTCCGCCTCTCCATAATATTCAACAGCAAGAGTTAACACACTTCTCTCTTTACCCTTTTTAGCACAAACTCTCTCAGCTACCTCTTTTTGAACCATTATATATATTTCATCAATTACATCTCTATTCTCTATTAACTTATTTATTATAGGTGATGTAATATAGTATGGTATATTGGCAACTACTTTCGTTCCTGCTCCTATATATGCTCTTAAATCTGTCTCTAATACATCATTCATAACTAGAGTATACTTAGGATTTCCATCGAATTTTTTTCTCAAAATTTTCTCTAAATCTCTATCTATCTCTACAGTTACAACTTTTTTAGCTGTATCAAGTAATAGGGCAGTTAGTGCTCCCTCTCCAGGTCCTATCTCTAAAACTGTATCTTCTGGTTGTACATTAGATACTTCCATTATTTTTCTAAGAACCTCTCTTTGATCAGTTAAAAAGTTTTGTCCAAATTTTTTCTTATGTTTAAAGGACATACTCTCCTCCAAATTATTTTTTTACAACAATTCCAATATATGGTAAATTTCTATGTTGTTGATCATAATCTAATCCATACCCTACTACAAACTCATCTGGAATTTCAAATCCTGTGTAGTCACCTTTTATCTCAACAGTTCTTCTACTTGGTTTATCTAGTAAAGTACATATTTTAAGTGATTTTGTTCCTCTTTCTTCTAACATTTTTCTTACATGGCTTAATGTTAGTCCTGTGTCTATAATATCCTCTACAATTAAAACTTCTCTATCTTTTACATCAATATCTAAATCTTTTGAAATATTGATTATTCCTGTACTTTCAGTTCCTGAGTAACTAGAAGCACTCATAAAATCAATTTCAAGAGGTAAATCTATCTCTTTTATAAGGTCAGTCATAAAGACTACTGAACCCTTTAATAGCCCAACAACTAAAAGATCTTTACCTTGATAATCTTTTTCAATCTCCTTAGCTAATTCCTTGATTCTTCTTTCAACTTCTTCTCTTGTTAAAAGAGTTTTAATAGTATATTCCACTCTATTTCCTCCTTTTAAAACATAACTTTGGCAAGTCATATTTTAATAAAATCAATTACGATATATTTTATCATTTAATCTAGAAATTATCAAGTAGTTATTGATATTTTATGTATCTTATGATATCATCATTACTATAAAGAACTATAAATACTGGAGGAATAATGAATAAAAAAATAGTTTCTATCTCTTTATTAACAATTTTAGGAATAGTTTTTATTACAACTTTTTTACTAAAAATATTTGAAATTATATATTTTAATGAAAAATATTATAAAATTCCTAATTTAAAATCTCATACTATTGAAGAGGTTAAAAAAGTTTTAGAAAATAATGAGTTACATATTGAAAAAATGGGAGAAGAGTTTTCAGATTTTCCTATTGGACAGATATTTTTACAAGAACCGGAAGCAAATTCTATTGTGAAAAAAGATAGAACTGTAAAAGTTTGGGTAAGTAAAGGAAAAGCTCTTGTTCAAGTTCCTAATCTTACTGGAATGAATTATCTTGATGCTAAAGTTATTGCAGAACAAAAAGGATTAATTCTTGATAAAGTATTTACAGTAAAAGCTCAAGGTAAATATAATGAAGTTTTAGCAACTGATCCTAATACAGATACATTAATGACTAGAGGAGAAAAAATCTCTTTTCTTGTCAATGGAGCTGAACAGATAGCAGAAATTACTATGCCAGATTTAATTGGACTTTCTTTTGATAGTGCATTAAATATTCTTACTAAAAATTCTCTGATTGTAGGAAATGTTGAATTTTCCTCTATACCAGAAGTGGGAAAAAATGTTATAATAAAGAGTAGCGTTAAAAGTGGTACAAAAATACCAGCAGGTTCTGCTATTGATTTAACAATTAATAATTAAAATACTCTAGGAGGGATAGAGATTAAAGGTCGTGTTATTAATAAAATACAAGGATTTTATTATGTAAAATCTGAAAATAATGTTTATGAATGTAAGCTTAGAGGTATCTTAAAAAGAAAAGAAAGTAAGGATAATTGTGTTGTTGGAGATATTGTTGAAATATCTGAAGATAACTCTATTATAAATGTAGAAAAAAGAAAAAATTTGGTAGAGAGACCTTTAGTTGCCAATATTGATTACTTAGTTATTCAATTTGCTGCTAAGGATCCAGATATTGACTATGAAAGATTAAATCTTCTACTACTTAGAAGCTTTTATTATAAGATAACTCCATTGGTTATTATCAATAAAATTGATTTGCTTAATGATCGTGAAATGACAGAGTTAAAGAAAGGTTTAGAATTTTTAGAAAAAATCAATATCAAGTACTTCTTAATTTCACAAAAAGAAAACATCGGAATTGAAGAGTTAAAATTATTTTTAAAAGATAAAATTACAGCTTTCGGTGGTCCAAGTGGTGTTGGTAAATCTAGTATAATTAATCTTTTACAAAATGAAAAAAAATTAGAAACTGGTGAAACAAGTAAGAGACTTAGAAGAGGAAAACATACTACTAAGGATACCAATCTTCTTGAGTTAATTGGTGGAGGATATATAATAGATACTCCCGGATTTTCATCTGTAGAACTACCTGATATAAAAGATGCTCAAGAACTTATTGCTCTTTTTCCAGAGTTTTCTAATAGAGGAGATTGTAAATTTAATAATTGTCTTCATCTAAATGAACCATCTTGTGCTATTAAAGAAGCTGTTAAAAATGGGGAAATCTTAGAGGAAAGATATAATTTCTATAAAAAAGTATATGAAAAATTAAAACAGGAGAGGTGGAATAAATATGAGTAATATAAAAATTGCTCCTTCAATATTATCAGCAGATTTTAGCAAATTAGGAGAAGAGGTTATAGCTATTGATAAAGCTGGAGCCGACTATGTACATATAGATGTTATGGATGGACACTTTGTCCCTAACTTAACTTTTGGAGCACCAGTAATAAAAGCTATCAGAAATAAAACTAACTTGGTTTTTGATGTTCACTTAATGATAGATAAACCAGAAAGATATATTGAAGATTTTGCAAAGGCTGGAGCTGATATCATTGTAGTTCATGCTGAATCTACTATACATTTACATAGAGTAATACAACAAATTAAAGCTACTGGGAAAAAAGCAGGAGTTTCTCTAAATCCAGCTACTCCAGTAGATGTTCTAAAATATATAATTGATGACCTTGATATGGTGTTAGTTATGAGTGTTAATCCTGGTTTTGGTGGACAAAAATTTATAGAAAGCTCTGTTCAAAAAATAAAAGATGTTAGAGCATTAAGTAAAACTGTCGATATTCAAGTTGATGGTGGAATAACAGATAAAACTATAGGAAGATGTATAGAAGCTGGGGCAAATGTTTTTGTAGCTGGTTCTTATGTATTTTCTGGAGATTATAAAGAAAGAATTGATAGTTTAAAGAGAGGTTAAAATATGACTGCGATGACTGAAAATATTAATAAAGTAAATGAAATTTTAGAAGAGTTTTATAAGCTTTTTTATAAAACAGAAGATATGGCTCTTAAAAGAGGTATTAAGTGTTTAACTCATACAGAATTACATTTAATAGAAGCTATTGGAGAGGAATCTCTTACTATGAATGAACTTTCTGACAGGATAGGAATAACTATGGGAACTGCTACAGTAGCTGTTTCTAAGCTTACTGAAAAGGGATTTATCACTAGAATTCGTTCAAATTCAGACAGAAGAAAAGTTTACGTTTCTTTAACTGACAAAGGTAGCAAAGCTTTAACTTATCATAATAACTATCATAAAATGATTATGTCTAGTATAACTGAAAATATAGCTGATAAAGATTTAAGTCATTTTATCGAAATTTTTGAGCTAATTCTTGGAGCTTTACAAGAGAAAACTGATTATTTCAGACCACTTACTATTGTTGATTTTAATGTAGGAGAGAGAGTTTCTATAGTTGAAATTAAAGGTACTCCTATCGTTCAAAATTACTTTGCTGGACATGGAATAGAAAACTTTAGTGTTGTTGAAATATTACCTTCTACAGCAAAGGAAACTTTTGTTATCAAATCTCCAACTGGAGAAGTAGTGGAATTAGATATTCTTGATGCTAAAAATTTAATAGGAATAAAGGCTGACTAAAAGGAGCAAAAATGTTCTATATTGATGGTATCTCTTTAAATAAAATTAAAGAGGAATTAAAATCTAATCTTTATGGTAAAAAAGTAAATAAGATTACTAAAAATACTGAAACTTCTCTATCTATATATTTTGGAAAGATAGAGCTTGTATTCTCTTGTAATCCATCTTTCCCTATCTGTTATATAACTAATTCAAAAGAGGGTGTACTTGAAAGTAGCACTGGTATGGTAGCTAATATGAAAAAACATCTTTTGAATGCTATGTTAATAGATATAATTCAACTTGGATTTGATAGAATTTTACAGTTCAAATTTTCCAGAATAAATGAACTAGGGGAAATGAAAATCTATAATATCTATTTTGAAATAATGGGTAAATACTCTAACTTTATTTTTACAGATGGAGAAAATAAAATTATTGATTTATTGAAAAGATTTTCATTGGAAGAAAATAGATTGAGGGCTCTATTTCCTGGTATTACTTATGAGCAACCTATAATAGAAGAAAAAATTTCTCCTTTAATAATAAAAGAAGATCAATTTTTATCTTCTATTCAAGAGGGAACTCTTTTGAAGAGTGTTGAAGGGATTGGTAAATTACTCCTTCAAAATATTGATTCCTTTGAAAAATTCAAAAATATTCTAAGTGATAATATATCTCCAAAAATATTTCTAAATAATAAAAGAATTGTTTTAGGTACTGTTCTCAATATTTTGCCTAAGTCTAAATATGATGAGGTTATTGAATTTGGATCATTCAGAGAAGCTATAAACTTTTATATCTCTTCTGAAAATCTATCTAGTAGTTTCGATTCTTTAAAAACCCAACTTCTGGATAATATTTTAAAAAGAATAAAAAAAGATGAAAAAATACTTGATATCTTAGCAAAGGAGAAGATAGATAAGGCTGATTATGAAAAATATAAGGAACAAGGGGACATATTAGCTGCTTGTATATATAGTATAAAAAAGGGAATGACCTTTGTGGAAACTTATGATTTCTATAACGATACTATGATAAAAATTCCACTTGAACCACAACATACCCCTCAAGAAAATCTTGAAAAAATATATAAAAAATATAATAAATTGAAGAGAGGGCTTGAAGCTAACTCTAGAAGAGTTATTGAAGTTACTGAAGATTTAGACTATTTAAACAGTATTAAATTATTTATTGAAAATAGTAATGATATCAACAATTTAAAAGCTATACATGAAGAACTTATATCTCAAGGATACATGAAGTTACAAGCAAAAAAAGGAAAAGTAAAAAAACAAAATAAAGAAATCGGATTTGGTATTTTTGAAGGAGAAAATTATCAAATTCTCTTTGGTAGAAATAATACCGAAAATGATAATCTAACTTTTAAAATAGCTGATAAAAATGATATATGGTTACATGCTAAAAATATACCTGGTTCTCATGTAATTATAAAATGTGAAAATTTAACTGAAGATATTCTTTTAAAAGCTGCTCAAATAGCTGCTTATTATAGTAAAGGATTCACTGGTGATAAAATAAGTATTGATTATACTCAAAAGAGATATATCAATAAGCCTAAGGGAGCAAAACCTGGATTTGTGACATACATTAACGAAAAAAATATCTTAGTTATTAAACCAGAAAAAATTTAATAAAATTTTTCATTTTGAGAAGAGAATTATGTGAATATTCACAAATTTCTCTTCTTTCTTTTATATCTTTTTATTAAAATAAATTTGACAATTAATAATAATAAGTATATAGTATTTCTAACAAATAAAAACTATTCTTTGAAGTTTTAAAAGGAGGATAATGGGTAATTTTAATAATATAAAAGTCTTTTTTAATATTAATAACTCCAGTAAAAAAAATTTATTAAAATATAGTAAAATTAAGAAATATAAAAAGGGAGAACATCTTTTTTTAGATAGAGATCGAGTAGATAATATTTATTTTGTTTTAGATGGAATTGCATCTCTATATAAATTAAACTCTTCCCATGATAAAAAAGTTATCTTTATATATGGAAAAGGTGAAATATTGAATGAGGTTATTTTACAAAAAAATATGAGTTCATTAAATTGTGAAATACTTAGTGACTGTGAAATATTAGAAATTCCTGCTAAAAAATTTTTAGAGGTAATGAGTTATGATTTTCAACTATCTAGAAACATTATTGAATCAATGGCTTATAAAATTAGGAGATTATACCATCAATTAAAAAATACTTCTAATTCTATAAGATTAGATAAGCAAATTGCTTCTAAACTTTGGAAGTTATCTAAAGATTTTGGAAAGGAAACAGATGAAGGAATAGAGATTAATTTCAATCTTTCTATCTCCTATTTAGCTGATATGCTTGGCTCTAAAAGAGAAACTGTTTCTAGACAATTAAAAATTTTATCTGAAAAGGATTTAATTATTGTAAAAAGAAATAGATTTGTTGTAGTTAATAGAGATAATCTATTAAAATATTTTAGAAACTCGTGAGCCCTATCACAACTTTATTTTCTAGCTCTTGATATAATTAAATAAGTAAATTAAAATTATGAAAGGAAGATAAATATGGGTTTTCAAATTAGTAAAGAGGGACTAAATCATTTTTTTAAATCATTGAAAAATGATTATGATATCTATGCTCCAATAGTTTTTGAGGGTGGTGGAATTTTTTCAGATACAGACTGTATAAGATATGCAAAAATTAACTCTATTGAGGAGATAGAGTTTGAAAAAAAATCTAACTATTCTTTTAAGGAGAGTATTTTACCTGTTACTCAAAGATTATTTTATTTTACAGAAGAAAGTGTTAAGGAAGCAGATGATAAAAAGAAAGGTAGTATAGTTTTTTTAAGAGCATGTGAATTAAATGCTGTAAGACGTTTAGATGAAATGTATTTAATTAATGGTGGAGAGGATTACTACTATAAAAGATTAAGAGATAGAGTTAAATTTGTACTAATAGGTTGTAATCACTCTTTTGAAAATTGTTTCTGTGTAGATATGGAAAGTAATAAAAGTGATGAATACTCTTTAGCTATTAACTATGGAGACAATGATTTTTATATTGATTGTAAAGAGGAAAATTGGAATGCCCTTCTAAAATCTAACTCTGTAACAGAATTAGAAGTTACTCCTAACTTTGTAACTGAAAATGATGTTAGAGTTAATATACCTAAAGATTTGACTTCTGAAGTAGCCAAAAGTACTATGTGGGATGAATATGATTCTCGTTGTATAGCTTGTGGAAGATGTAATTTTGTATGTCCTACTTGTACTTGTTTTACTATGCAAGATATCTTTTATACAGATAATGGAAAAGTTGGAGAAAGAAGAAGAATATGGGCTTCTTGTATGGTAGATGGATATACTGATGTTGCTGGTGGAGAAAGCTATCGTAAGAAACATGGTCAACGTATGAGATTTAAAGTTTTACACAAAGTATTAGATTTTAAACAACGTAATGGTTATCATATGTGTGTAGGATGTGGAAGATGCGATGATGTTTGCCCAGAATATATATCATTCTCTAACTCTATTAATAAATTGGAAGCTGCTATGGAGGAGGTAACTAAAAAAAATGATTAATCAATATTTACCTTTTTTATCTGAAATTGTAGAAGTTATAAAACATACTGATATTGAATATACTTTTAGAATGAAATATGAAAAAAAAGATGTTAAACCTGGTCAATTCTTTGAAATCTCTATACCTAAATATGGAGAGGCTCCTATATCTGTTAGTGGAATTGGAGAAGGAACAATTGATTTTACTATCAGAAGAGTTGGAAAAGTTACTAATGAAATTTTTGAAAAATATGTTGGAGAGAAACTTTTCATAAGAGGTCCTTATGGGAATGGATTTGATGTAGATCTTTATAAAGATAAAGAGTTAGTCATAGTTGCTGGTGGTACTGGTGTTTCTCCAGTAAGAGGAGTAATTGAGTACTTTACCGAACATATTAATGAAGTACAAAGTATGAAACTTATTACTGGTTTTAAGTCTCCAGAATTTATTTTGTTTAAAGAGGATATTCCTAAATGGAAAGAGAAAATGGAATATATTCTTACTGTAGATAGTGGAGAAGAGACAGCTGAATATAAAGTTGGTCTTGTAACAAAGTATATACCTCAACTTAAATTCAAAGATGTATCTAAGGCTGTAGCAGTAGTAGTTGGACCTCCAGCTATGATGAAATTCTCTGCTCTTGCTCTTTTAGAAGCTGGATTTAAAGAAGAAAATATTTGGATATCTCAAGAAAGAAAGATGTGTTGCGGTATTGGTAAGTGTGGACATTGTAAAATAGGAGATGTTTATATATGTGTAGATGGTCCTGTTTTTAATTATGTTAAAGGACGTACTTTATTAGATTAGGAGTAAAATTATGATGGATATAAATACAAAAAAAATTAAGAAAAACGCTTTTAGAGTTACTAAAGAACGTGGAATAACAGCTTCTAGAGTACGTGTTCCCGGAGGACACTTAGATGCTCAATTTCTTTCTATGATTCAAGAGATAGCTCAAACTTATGGAAACGGAACTGTTCATTTAACAAGTCGTCAAGGTTTTGAAATTCCTGGAATTCCTTTTGAAAAAATACCAGAAGTAAATGCTAAATTACAACCTATTATCGAGGGACTTGGAATTAATCAACCTGAAAAAAACAAAGGATATTCAGCTGCTGGAACTAGAAATATTACAGCTTGTATTGGTAATCGTGTGTGTCCATTTGCTTGTTATGACACTTCATCTTTTGCCAAAAGAATAGAAAAAGCTGTATTTCCACATGACTTACACTTTAAAATAGCTTTAACTGGATGCCCTAATGATTGTGCTAAAGTTAGAATGCATGACTTCGGAATAATGGGTATGACACTTCCTCAGTTTGAACCTGATAGATGTATCAGCTGTGGTGCTTGTGTGAGAGCATGTAAGAAAAAATCCACTGGAGCTCTAACTGGAGTAAACTATAGACCTCAAAGAGATCATCAAAGATGTATTGGATGTGGAGAATGTATAATTAATTGTCCTAATATGGCTTGGACTAGAAGTAAGAAAAAATACTACAGACTCACTATCATGGGACGTACTGGAAAGAAAAACCCACGTTTAGGAGAAGATTTCTTAAAATGGACTGATGAAGAAACTATAACTAAAATTATCTTAAATACTTATGACTATGTTACTGAATATATTGCTAAAGATGCTCCTGGTGGAAAGGAACATATCGGATATATTGTAGATAGAACAGGATTTGAAGAATTCAAAAAATGGGCTCTTAAAGATGTTAATATCTCATCAGAAACCGAAGTTTTAACCCCTATATATTGGAAAGGTGTAAAATATTAATTTTAAATTTAATTAAATATATTCTATAATATTAAAGAAAGAAGAGAACTATTACTATTTAATCTCAAAATTAATTATAGTAATAATCTCTTCTTTTTTCACACTTCCAGTGATTAGTATCACAGAGAAATATTATAAAATTTTATATAATAAAATTAGAAAACATGATATTTCTCCGTGATAGAAATTACATGGAATTATTGTCAAGAAAGTAAATTAAAAATTAAAGAGAGGGAGAAACAAATGAAAAAAATTCAATCAACATGTAACTACTGTGCAATTGATTGTAATCTTGATTTTTATGTTGAAAATAACAAGATTATAAAAATTGTTCCTACAAAAGGATATCCTGTTAATGACGGTTTTAGTTGTGTAAAAGGAATATCTTTAGACAAACAGCAAACAAAATTTAAACCTAATCCACTACCTCGTATTAAAAAAACTGATGGTAATTTTGAATATTTAAGTTGGGATAAAGGTTTTAATGAAGTAGCTAGAAGATTAAATGAAATAAGGGAAAAATATGGGAATGAAAGTGTAGCTGCTCTTAGTACTGGACAAATGACTTTAGAAGAGTTTGCTATATTTGGACATATGATGAGAAACCATTTAAAAGCTAATGTAGATGGTAACACTCGTCTATGTATGGCTACAGCAGCTGTAGCTTATAAACAAAGTTTTGGGTTTGATGCACCTGGGTATACACTTAAAGATTTAGAGCTTTCTGATACAATAATATTTATAGGAGCTAATCCTGTTATAGCTCATCCTATACTTTGGGGAAGAGTTAGAAATAATCCTAATAAAAAAGTTATAACTATTGATCCACGTTATTCAGAAACAGCTAAAAATTCTGACTATTGGTATGGAATAAACTCAAAAACAGATTTAACTCTATTCTATACATTAGCTAACTTAATTATTGAAAAAAACTATACTGATAAAAATTATATCGAAGAAAATACTGAAAATTTTGAAGCATTTAAAGAATTCGTGAAAGATTATACTGTGGAAAAAGCTTCAAAAATATGTGGTATTCCTCAAGAAAAAATTGAAGAATTAGTAGAATTAATTCATTCTGGTGAAAGAGTTTCTTTTTGGTGGACTATGGGAATCAATCAGGGACATGAAGCTGTAAGAAGTGTACAAGCTATTATCAACTTAGCTCTTATGACTGGTAATATAGGTAGAGAAGGAACAGGAGCTAACTCTATTACTGGACAAAGTAATGCTATGGGATCAAGGGTATTTAGCAATACAACTGGACTATTCGGTGGTGGGGATTTCGATAATCCTAATCGTCGTACAAAAGTTGCTAAAGCTCTAGGAGTAGAAGAGTCATTACTTATTGACAAACCTACACTTCCATATAATAGAATTGTAGAAAGTATCAATTCTGGTGAAATAAAAGCTCTTTGGGTAGTATGTACAAATCCACGTCATTCTTGGACTAATAACGAAACTTTTAGAGAAGCTATGGAAAAACTTGAACTTTTAATTGTACAAGATATATATGATGATACAGAAACTTCTGAAATGTGTGATATCTATTTACCTGCTGTACCTGGAGTTAAGAAAGAAGGAACAGTTATAAATTTAGAAAGAAGATTATCAGCTGTAAGACCTTGTCTTGAAAAGGCTGAAAATGAATTGATGGACTATGAAATTTTCTATGGAGTAGCTAAAGCTTTAGGATTAGAAGATATTACCCAAAATTGGAAAACTCCTAAAGATGCTTTTAACTTTATGAAACAATGTTCTGAAGGTATGCCTTGTGATATCACAGGGGTTGAATATGAAGCTCTTGCTGAAAGTCATGGTATTCAATGGCCATTTAAAGTTGGAGATAAACTAAATAGTGATGAAAGAAGATTATATGAAGATGGAAAATACTTTACTCCTAATAAAAAAGCAAAATTCCTATTTGAAAAAGTAGCCGAAAATCCTCTTCCTACAAGTGAAGAGTTTCCTTATATATTTAATACTGGAAGAGGAACAGTTGGACAATGGCATACTCAAAGTAGAACTAGAGAAATTCCATTTGTTATCGATGCTGTATCTAAAGAAGCCTATCTATATATTAATCCAAAATTAGCAGAACTAAAAGGTATAAATGAAAATGATAAAGTTCTTGTTAAATCTAAAAATGGACACAGTGCTGAATTTATTGCTATGCTAACTGAAGATGTTAAATTTAATGAACTCTTTGCTCCTATTCACTATATTGAATGTAATAAATTAACTGCTTCTGTATACGATGCTTATTCAAAAGAACCATCTTACAAAAGTGCTGTAGTAAATATCTTTTTAAAGGGAGAATAATAGATTATGAAACGTATTAAAATAGATAGAAAAAAATGTGTAGGTTGTTTAACTTGTGTAACTGCTTGCTGTGTAGCTCATGATTCAAGTGATTCTAGGAATAGAATCACTATTGACTCTCATAAGAAACCTGCTCCAATATTTTGTAGACATTGTGACTTACCAGAGTGTGTATTTACATGTATGACTGGAGCTATGAGTAAAAATAGTGAAACTGGTTATGTTGAATATAATAAAGAACAATGTGCTAGTTGCTATATGTGTATTATGGCTTGTCCTTATGGAGTTCTAAAAAGTGATACATTAACTCAAAAAGAGATTATGAAATGTGATATGTGCTCTTTCAATGGAAAAGAGGCAGATCCTGAATGTGTAAAACGTTGTCCTATGGGAGCTATAACATTTGAAGAGGTGAAAAAATAATGAGATTTGTTATAATTGGAGCTAGTGCTGCTGGAATTAATGCAGCAAAAAAACTTCGTGAATTAAATCCTAACTCTGAAATAATTATCATATCTAAAGATACGGATATTTACTCTCGTTGTATTCTATATCATCATTTAAAAGGAATTAGAGATTTGAAAAAATTATCCTTTGTTGAGGACAATTTTATTGAAAAAAATAAAATTGAATGGATAAAAGGAAGAGAAGTAATAGGAATAAATACAAAACTTCAATGTGTAAAATTAGATAATGATAACGAAGTTAAATATGATAAATTACTTATAGCTTCTGGTTCTCATTCATTTATTCCTAAAATTGATGGTATTGATGGAGCTAAAAATTTAGTTGGTTTTAGAAACTTTGAAGATGTTGAAAAAATTGAAGAGATGCTTCCTAATATTAAGAATATAGTAATCATGGGTGGAGGACTTGTCGGTATAGATGCTGCTGCAGGATTACTTCATAAAGATAAAAATCTTTATCTTATTGAAATGGGAGATAGAATGTTACCTCTTCAACTTGATAACTATACTGCTTCTGTCTATGAAAAAGCTTTCGAGAAAGAAGGATTAAAGCAATACTATAGCAATGGAATAGCCTCTATTGAAAATATAGATGGAACTATTAAAAGTGTAACATTAAAAAGTGGAGAGATAATTCCTTGTGATTTACTTATTAGTGCTGCTGGGATTAGAGCTAATATAAGATTTCTAGAAGGAAGTGAAGTAGCTTGTGACAATAAAGGACTTCTATTTAATGAAAAAGGAAAAACAAATATATCAAATATCTATGGAGCTGGAGATGTCAGTGGGAAATCACCTATTTGGCCTGTAGCTGTAAAAGAAGGAATAATAGCAGCATATAACATGAGTGGCTTAAATAAAGATATGGATGATTTTTTTGCTAGCAAAGCAACTATGAATTTTTTAGATATTCCAACTATGTCTCTTGGAATAACTTCTGGTTATGATGATAGCTATACTGAAGAAATTGAATTAGATAATTTTGGTAATTACAAAAAAATTGTACATAAAAATGGAATTATTTATGGAGCTCTTCTACAAGGGGATCTTTCATATGCTGGAATCTTAACTCAGCTTATCCGTTTAAAAATAGATGTATCAAAAGTTAAAAAAAGACTATTTGATATAGACTATTCAGACTTTTTTCACGTGACAGATAATTTTGAATTTACTTATTAATGAGGTGAAATAATTAATGACAGACAGATTAAAAAAAATGCCTGTACCTTTATTACCTACAATGGTAGGAGCTTGTACTTTATCAAATGTATATCTAGTCCAAGGATTTCCTCTGGTGCGTCATATCACTATGATTTCTGCACTAGCAATTTGGTTAATATACTTAATTAGATTTTTTATAATATTTGAAACTTGTAAAACAGAATATAAAACAACTGTTCCTAGTAGTCTTTATGCTGGATTTACTATGCTTATGATGATACTTGGAAGTTATATATTTGATTTTAATCCAGTAATAGGAAAAATATTTTGGTCATTAGGTTTAGGCTTACATGCTCTACATATTTTTATATTTACTTATAGAAATATAATAACAAATTTCAATATAGATACTTTTGTTCCTAGCTATTTTGTTACTTATAATGGTATAATGGTATCGGTAGTTGTTGGTGGAGTAATGAAGGAACCTACTATAGGAAAGCTTGTAACTTACTACGGAATTGGAATATTTACCCTAATTATTCCTTTTATGATTCATCGTTTAATAAAGCATGAACTTAAAGATGTTTTCTATCATACACAAGCTATTGTACTTGCACCAAGCTCTCTATGTACTGTAAGTTATCTAAATAGTGTAAAAGATCCTAATATTTATCTACTAGGATACTTATATATCTGTGTACTACTTGCACTTGTATTTATAATTTATAAGCTTCCTAAGTTTTTCTCATTTGGTTTTTCTCCAGCTTTCGCTAGTCTTACATTCCCTATGGCAATAGGTATTGTGGCAACAACTAAAATGAGTGGATATCTAAAAACTATTGGCTATTCAGATTTAGCTATGTTCTTAACTCAATTATCAGGAATACAACTTTATTTAACTTCTGGAATTATTTTCTATGTTTTATTAAATATACTTATTTGGATAAGAAAAGATTAAATATGAATAGAGGTATTTTAATCTTAGCTGGTGGTAAAGGAAGCAGAATGGGGTATTGTCAAAAAGGAGAGCTATTATTTAATAGTTCCACCTTTTTAGATACTCTTATAGAAAATTTTAAAAATGAAAAAATCTATATCTCAACCAAAAAAGAGTATTGCAGTGATAAAAATGTTAACTATATATATGACGAAAATATAAATTATACACCTTTTGAAGCCATTATCCATACTTTAGAAATCTGTTCAGAAGATATCCTTTTTATTATTGGTTGTGATATGCCATTTATGAATAAAGAAATTTTTATAAAACTTCTTGAAAATCTAAAAAACTATAACGGAGTTATTCTCTTTGATAATAATAATTTAAGCTATCCACTTGGAGCTTTGTATACTAAAAAATTACTTCCAAAATTAAGAAAAATGAAAGAAGAGAAAAACTATAAATTACAAGATATATTTAAAAATAATAATTGCTTAAAATTATCAATGAATGAATTAAAAATATCTGAAAAATATTTTATTAATATAAATACCCCAGAGGATTATGAAAAATATATAAAGCGAGGATAAGATGAGAAAAAATATTGAGATAGAAGAGGCATATAAAATTTTTGAAAACAATATAAAAGATGTTGAAATAGAAGAGATTGATATATCTAAAGGTTTAGGATATATACTAGCAGAAGATATTTATTCTCCTATTAATCAGCCTCCTTTTTCAAAAAGTGCTATGGATGGAATAACTTTAAATTTTAAAAATTTAAAAGAAAATTTTGAATTTACAATTAACTCTACTATTTACGCTGGAGATGATTGCTCTTTTAATTTAAAAGATAATGAAGTATATAGAATAATGACTGGAGCAAAAATTCCCGTTCACTGTGATATTGTAATCCCACAAGAAAATTGTATATTTTATAATGGAAAAGTTATTATTAAAAAATTTGGAAAAAAAGGAAGTAATATCTGTTTTTTAGGTGAAGATTTTCGAAAAGGAGAGTTACTTTTAAAAAAAGGAGAAAAACTTGATTATATAAATCTTGCTCTTCTCTCTAGTATTGGAGTTACAAAAATTAAAGTATATAAAAAAATTAAAATAGCTCTTCTTATTAGTGGCGATGAGGTTTCTAGCCCCTGGGAAACTTTGAAAGCTGGTAAAATTTTTGATAGTAATGGAATGCTCCTTACTCAAAGATTAAAAGAATTGGGATATGAAGTAAGTATATTTGAGTATCTAGAAGATAGTGCTTTAAAGACTTCTATAAAATTAAAAGAATTGGCTTCACAAGTAGATATCATATTTACTACTGGTGGAGTATCTGTTGGAGAAAAAGATATTTTTCATGAAGCTATTGAATTAGCGAGAGGAAAAAAATTATTCTGGAGGGTTAATCTAAAACCTGGAACTCCAGCTCTATTTTCTACAATTGATAATTGTCCTATTCTATCTCTTTCTGGAAATCCTTTTGCTGCCTGTGTAACTTTTGAACTCTTAGGGAGATATATATTAGGAGCCTTACAAAAAGATCCATTACTACCTTTAAAAAAGAATAGTGGAGTACTTATTTCTGATTTTCCTAAAGGTGGAGATAAGAGAAGATTTATAAGAGGAAGATATAGTAATGGTAAAGTTGAAATTCCAAATGGATTACATAGTTCTTACGCTCTTGGAAGTATGAGAGGATGTAATGTCCTTATTGATATTCCTGCTGGAAGTGAGGGTATAAAAAGTGGTGAGGAGATAGTAATATGGGAACTATAAAACCTTTTATTTTACAAATTTGTGGATATAAAAATACTGGTAAAACTACATTAGTAAATAAACTTGTAAAATTTTTTAGTAAATATGATCTTAAAGTTGGAACTATTAAACATGATGGACATGATTTTGAAACCATTAATTATTTAGAAGACAATTTTCAACATTTTAATAGTAGTGCTCAAAAAAGTATTGTTTTTTCTAGAAATAAATGGCTTTTAATTGAAAAAAAAGAAAATACTCTCGAAGCTATGATGGATTTAATGAAAGATATGGATATTATAATTGTTGAAGGATGTAAGAATAGTTCTCTTCCTAAAATAGAACTTCTTAGAAAGGGAGTTTCGGAATATCCTGTTTCAAATCCTAAAAATAGAATAGGAGTGTATAGCGATTTTGATTATTCACAAGAAAGATGCTTTAAAAAAGATAATGATGAAATATTTCATTTTTTACTAAAATTAATTGGCAAAAGGGAAAAAAATAAAAAAGGGCTACTACACACATAGTACCCTTTTTTATTGTTGTATTTTAAATAAAAAGATTAGTATTTGCTCCTTCTGTTGCTCCTAAATATTGTCCTACTCCACCATAGTTTATTCCATCTATTAATTCTTCTTGAGTTATTCCCATAACGTCCATAGACATAGTACAGGCAGTTATTTCAACACCACTTTCAATGGCTTTTTTCATTAACTCTTCTAAAGACATTATATTTTTTTGTTTCATTACCCATCTTATCAATTTTGCTCCTATTCCAAAAAAATTCATTTTAGAAATTGGAAGTTGATTACTATTTTATTGTAACTCCGTCTTTTGTTTCTATTATTTTATTATCATTGTTTTTAGTCACACCTGATTTTTTTAAAGTTGCAAAAATATATCCATTCTTTTTCTCAAGTGATAATAAACTATTTTTAGTTGTTTTACACCAACTTTGAATATCATTATAAAAACCTGGATCTGATACTTTTACCTTTAATATCTCTTCTTCTTTCAAATTATCTATTCTTTCTTTTATTTTTACTAGTGGCCCCGGACAAGAAAGTCCTGATAAATCTAAGTATTCTCCTTCAATTATACTAGCACTCTCTATTTTATTTTGATTATTACTTTTATCTATAAAGTGAATATCTTTAATTTTGGATTTTATTCCTCCAGCAATATTTTTTACTCTATACCCATTTTGTAATAAGAATCTACTTGCAATATATCCCCTCAATCCAACAGCACAGTATATTAAAATTTCCTTATCCTTAGGTAATTCTATAAATCTTTTTCTTAGCTCACTCAAAGGAATATTTATACTATTGTCTATTTTTCCAGTTGCTACTTCAACCTCTTCTCTAACATCTAAGATAATCTGTTTATTTTTATCATAATTTTTTAAGTCTTCCATTACTATTTGCTCAACTAATCCCTCTTCAAGATTTAATCCTACAAATCCTGCCATGTTAATAGGAGATTTAGCTGAGGAAAATGGCGGAGCATAAGCTAATTCTAACTCTGCTAAATCCTCAAGTTTTCCACCAAATTTTATAGTTGTTGCTATGACATCAATAAATTTATCTACTCCCTTTATACCAATAACTTGAGCTCCAAGAATTTTTCCACTACCTTTTTCATAAATTAACTTTATACTTATTGGTGTAGCTCCAGGATAATATGATGCATGATCATTAGGATGCAAATAAATTCTTTCATATGAAATATTTAATCTTTTTACTGCCCGTTCATTTAATCCAGTAGATGCTCCTGTTAGTCCAAATACTTTTATTATTGCAGTACCTAAACTACCTTTATATTTCTCATTTCTATTTTCTATATTTCCTGCTACTATTCTTCCTTGTCTATTAGCAGGTCCAGCTAACGGAATAGCACTGCTCTCATTAGTTATATAATTTTTTACTAATATAGCATCTCCCACCGCATATATTCCAGGAATATTAGTCTCTAACTCATCATTTACTAAAATGTGTCCCTTTTCTCCCAATAATACTCCTGAATTGGATAAGAATTTTGTATCTGGAATTACTCCTATAGCCAATATAACTATATCAGTCTCTACTACTTTATTGCTCTCTAGTATAATCTCTATTCCTCTATTTTTTTCTCTAAATTCAATAACCTTCTCTCCAGTCATTAAATTTATTCCATTGTTAACTATCTCATACTCTAAAATATTTACCATCTCTCCATCAAATGGAGCTAATATATTTGGTGCTGCCTCTATAAGTGTCGTTGTTATTCCTAAATGAGAGATATTTTCTGCTGTTTCTACTCCTACATATCCCCCTCCTACTACCACTGCTCTTTTTATATTCTTCGATCCTAATTTTTCTTTTATTTTGTCCATATCATTCATATTTCTTAATGTTAAAATTTTACTATTTTCTATTCCCTTTATATTAGGTACCAATGGTTTTGCTCCAGGAGCAAGTATTAAAAAATCAAACTTTTCATCCATCTCTCTACCATCATCCATCTTTACTTTAATTTTTTTTTCAGATGAATTAACTTCTATAACTTCACTATTTACTCTTACATCAATATTAAATCTTGCTTTTAGACTTTCTGGAGTCTGTAAAAGTAAACTCTCTCTATTTTGAATAACTTCACCTATATGATAAGGTAATCCACAATTTGCAAAAGAAACATAGCTTCCTTTTTCAAATATTATTATTTCTAAATCTTCACTCAATCTTCTTAATCTTGCAGCTGCTGAAGCTCCTCCAGCTACTCCTCCAACTATTACTACTCTTTTCATTGTATCACTCCTCCCCTTCTGTTGTAATATAATTATAAACCTTTTTCTTCATTTTTGTAAAGTACAGACATTTTTGTCTGTACTTTACTTTTTAAACTAAAAAATGTAAAATATATCCAATAAGGAGGAGGATTTATGAATAAAAATAAACAATATAATTGCTATACTGTATCTAAATTTATTTATATTTCTTTAAAAAAATATGATATACTATATATTATAAACTATTTTAAGGAGAAAAGAATGAAAAAAAAAGTACTATTAGGAAGTCTACTATTAAGTCTTTCATTATTTGCTAAGGATATCTATAATGAGATTCTAAAAGAAATGAATATGTATGAATTATCTAATACATATTCAAAGGAAAAAATAGAAAAAAGTTTAAAAGGGTATAAAAATCTAAAAAGAGAAAGTTTAGAAGAACTTTCACAAAAAGCTGTTTTAGTTGATATAGGAGCTTTAAATGTTGCTGATCTAAATACACCAATAAATATAGAAGATAAATTAAATTTATATGTTGCTGACTTTAAAGATATGAGTGAAAATTCTTTAGGAGATATCTCTGATAAAGGAATTATTGAGAGAATAAATAAAAAATATTCAACATTTAAACCTATAGAAAAGAACTTTTTAATTGATACTTTAAACATAGCTTTATCTAAAGGACTTACAACAGGATACAATGTAAAAATAAGAGATACTTATGCAAACTTTAATCCAGAACTTACTCTAACTTATGGTCATAACGGAATAAAACATGCTGATCAACTTATTGCCCTTATGAAAAGTGAAGGAATAGATGCAAAAGTTCAAATTGAACCGAAAACTTCAGCATATCTTCATATGCCAGAGTGGGGAGAACCTGCAACACCTAATATTGTTATGAATAACGGGCAAATTGTCATTACTCCTCTTGAATATGATCTACAATTTGAATTTAAGAATAAAGAAGATAAAATTAAATTTGTTGAAATAATTAAAAAATATGCTAAAAAAGATGAAGTTGATGAAAAAGGACTTATATATGATTCTTGGTGGCAACCATTCATGCAAACTGAAAAAATAGACGGATTTCAAAAATTAACTGTAAACATAGCTAGTCAGGGAGAGTATGATGCTTACATATTAACTTTACCTGAAAAATCAGATGCTTTAATAAAAGAATTAGCTAAGAATAAGAATTTAAAATTAAAAACTAAAGAGATATATGTAAATCCATCATTTTATAGATTTATGTTAGGTGAATATAAATAAATTAATTAATTCTAATACAATTGATTATTAGTGAACCTCTCCCACTTAAAATTACTTTGTAATTTTTGAAGTGGGAGCTTCTTCTTGGGAAGTAGTTGCTTTTGTTAGCCAACTATATTTACCAAGCTAACCCCGTAGTTCCTACGGTTCTTTTTAGTTTTAGACTGCTTGTT